>JAAYPT010000066.1 GCA_012519695.1 Clostridiales bacterium
AACTTTGATGACTTTCAGGCTGGATGATGGTATAATCAGTAGTAATAGCGAGAAAACAAAAATATAAAGAAGTAACATGGGGAATCTTGCTAAAGGTTCCCCATTGATAAAAAAATTAATTTTTTTTGTTTCTTACTTGACACGAGCAGAGTTTCATCATGCGGTAAATGAACAGTATCAGAGAATTGTGCAATATTTTAAACCTCAGTTTTTGCTTGGACTTACCGCAACTCCGGAGCGAATGGATGGTAAAAATATTTATGAAATCTGTGATTACAATGTACCTTATGAAATTTCATTAAAAGAGGCAATCGACAAGGGAATGTTAGTGCCTTTTCATTACTATGGAATTTATGATGAAACAGATTATTCCGGTTTGCATCTTGTAAAAGGGCATTATGAAGAAAAAGCTTTAAATGAAACTTATATCGGCAATGTGGCAAGATATGAATTGATTTATAAGTACTATATGAAATATCGTTCTAAAAGAGCATTGGGATTTTGCTGTTCCAGACAGCATGCAGAAGATATGGCAAAAGAATTTTCTAATCGGGGCATTCCGTCCGTTGCAGTATATAGTAATGCAAATGGGGAGTTTTCGGAAGACAGAGAAAAAGCCATTGAAAAATTGATGAATCAGGAAATAAAAGTAATATTTTCTGTAGATATGTTCAATGAAGGTGTTGACATACCTGCATTGGATATGGTGATGTTTCTTAGACCGACAGAATCACCCATTGTCTTTCAGCAGCAATTAGGACGTGGACTTCGTACTTATAAAGGAAAAGAATATCTGAATGTATTAGATTTTATTGGAAACTATCAGAAGGCAGGATTGGCACCGCTCATTTTAAGTGGTACAAAAGCTTTTGATGAAAAAAGAGCCTGCGAATACAATGAGTTGGAGTATCCGGATAATTGTATGGTAGATTTTGATATGCACCTGATAGATTTATTCCGAGAATTAGATAAGAAGTCGCTATCAATTAAGGAAAGAATCGTTCGGGAATATTACAAAGTAAAAGAATTGCTGGAAAATCGTGTGCCTACCCGTATGGAACTTTTTACATATATGGAAGATAGCGTATATCAGTATTGTATGAAGCATGCAAAAGAAAATCCGTTTCGCAGATATATGGAATTTTTGCAGGACTTACAGGAATTGTCAGAGGAAGAGCAAAGATTATACCATGGAATCGGCAGGGAATTTATAGCGGTAATGGAAACAACCGACATGCAGAAAGTGTATAAGATGCCGATATTATATAGTTTTTATAATGATGGCAACATACGAATGGAAGTTACAGAAGAAGAGGTATTAAAGAGTTGGAAACAGTTCTTTGATAACGGAACAAACTGGAAAGATTTTGCAGACAATATTTCCTATGAAGATTATAAGCGCATGACAGATAAACAGCATTTAAGTAAGGCGAAAAGTATGCCCATTAAATATTTAAAAGCATCGGGAAAGGGATTTTTTATAGAAAAAGAAGGCTATGCACTTGCTTTGCGGGAAGACTTAAAGGACATCATACAGTTAGAAGCCTTTAAGGCGCAGATGAAAGATATATTGGAATATAGAACCATGGAATATTATCGACGAAGATATTTACAAGGTTCTCAAATCTAAGAAAAATGTGCTATACTATAATCCAAGAATTTCCCAAAAACACGAAGAAGGAACATAGTATGAAGATTTTATTAACCGCAATTAATGCAAAATACATTCACTCCAATCTGGCAGTATATAGCTTAAAAGCCTATGCCGAGGAATACGGTCAGCAGATTGAATTAGCAGAATACACCATCAATCATCGGGTAGAATATATTTTGCAGGAACTATATAAAAAAAGACCGGATGTGATATGTTTTTCCTGTTATATCTGGAACTTTCGGTATACCCAGGAGCTTATCTGTGAGATACACAAGTTGTTGCCGGAAATTCCTATTTGGGTAGGAGGACCGGAAGTATCCTACGAGCCGGAAGGATTTTTGAATGAGTTTCCAATGGTAACAGGTGTTATGATTGGGGAAGGCGAAGAGACATTTCGAGAATTGTGTGGATATTATGTAAACCAAGAACATTCCGTAAGGAATCAAGAAGAGAATTCAGTAGAGAACGAGCCATATTCCCCACAGAGTTTATCAGATATTTCAGGACTTCTATTTCGCAATGAGGAAAATGAGCTGGTACGGACTCCACATCGTGAGCCAATGTCCATGGATGACCTGCCATTTTGCTATGAACATTTAGAGGATTTTGAGAACCGCATTATCTATTATGAGACAAGCCGTGGATGCCCGTTTTCCTGTAGTTATTGTCTGTCCTCCATTGAAAAAGGATTACGTTTTCGTTCCTTTGAGTTGGTGGAAAAGGAGCTTCAGTTTTTCTTAGACCACAAAGTACCGCAGGTAAAGTTTGTAGACCGTACATTCAACTGCAATCACAAGCATGCCATGGAAATTTGGCAATATGTGAAGGAACATGATAATGGCATTACAAACTTTCATTTTGAGATTTCGGCGGATTTGCTTACCGAAGAGGAAATTGCATTGATTGCAGAAATGCGTCCCGGTTTAATACAGTTAGAGATTGGTGTGCAGTCTACTTTTGCGCCAACTATCGAAGAAATTCACCGAACCATGAATCTGTCTCGCTTAGAGGATATTGTAAAAAAGGTGCAGAAGGCGGGAAATGTGCACCAGCATTTAGACCTGATTGCAGGATTGCCAAAGGAAGATTTTACTACATTTTCCAAGTCTTTTCAGGAAATTTACCGATTAAAACCGGAGCAGTTACAGTTAGGATTTCTCAAAGTATTAAAAGGTTCCTACATGTATGAACATCAGCAGGAATATGGCTTGGTATATCAGTCCAATCCGCCATACGAGGTAATGCAGACCAACTGGCTTAGTTATGAAGAAGTGTTGAAAATCAAACTGGTAGAAGAAATGTTAGAGGTATACTACAACAGCGGACAGTTTGAGATGACTATGAAAGTGTTGGAATTAGCATATGACAATCCATTTACCATGTTTTTAGAAATGGGAGAATATTATGAGACACATGGGTTGTTTGCAATGAATCACTCTCGTATACAGCGTTGTGAGATATTGTTGGACTTTATCAAGGAAAAAGATATTGCCCATCAGGGACTTTATGAGGAAACACTTACCTTTGATTTATATTACCGGGAAAATATGAAAACACGTCCAAAGTGGGCACTGGATATGGCGTCTTTCAAAGAAGAGACGCGAACTTATTGTAAAAAGGGAAAGATGTCTCATGTGGAGCCGTTTTTCTGGGATATGGAAGTATTGCAAAACAATAAGACTCTAGTGGAATATCCGGCTAAGGGAGAACGACAATTATATCTATTTTCCTATGAGCAGAAGAATCCGTTGACCGGACAGGCAAAGGTGGAAAAGATAAAAGGAGGAACTCCATGACAAAGCGAACAGCGGAAATATTAAGAAGATTGGACGAAACCTATGGAACAGAATATCGCTGTTATCTGAACCATGACAATGCATGGCAGTTGTTAATAGCAGTTATTTTAAGTGCCCAGTGCACCGATGCCCGGGTAAACATTGTTACGGCAGATTTATTCAAGAAATACGACAGTTTAGAGAAGTTTGCCAATGCCAATGTGGAAGAAATGGAGCAGGATATACATTCTATCGGATTTTATCATAACAAGGCAAGAAATATTATATTATGTGCCCGCAAGCTGATAACAGAATTTGGCGGGGAAGTTCCACGCAGTTTAGAAGAACTTACTTCTTTGCCGGGAGTAGGGCGAAAAACAGCCAATGTTATTCGTGGAAATATCTACAATGAGCCAAGCGTAGTAGTGGATACTCATGTAAAACGAATTTCTCGAAGACTTGGTTTTACCAAGGAAGAAGATCCGGTAAAAATTGAGTATGACCTGATGAAAGTTTTGCCGGAGGATCATTGGATTCTTTACAATATCCACATCATAACCCTTGGAAGAACGATTTGTACGGCAAGAGCGCCAAAGTGCAGTGAATGTTTTTTGAGTGATTTATGTAAGGCGGGCGACAAAACATGCTAGAATCCTATGTGGTAGTAGATTTAGAAATGACCGGACTTCGGGCAAAAACAGACCGAATACTGGAAATCGGAGCGGTAAAGGTAGAAAATCATCAGGTAACGGCAACCTACCAGAAAATGATTAATCCGGGAATTAAGATTCCCAAAGAAGTGCAGGAACTAACCGGAATCACACAGGAAATGGCAGAAACAGGAGTGCCGGAGCAAGAAGCGGTAGAGGGATTTTTCACATTCTGTGGCGAGCTTTCCTTAGTAGGTCACAATATTCTGTTTGATTATAGCTTTTTAAAACAATATGCAGTGAATCACAAGGAGTCTTTTGAAAAAAGCGGAATAGATACTTTGAAACTGGCACGAAAGTTTTTACCGGAGCTGGAAAAAAAGACACTGGATTATTTATGTGAATATTTAAAAATAGAAAGAAGTCATAATCATCGGGCATTGGAAGATGCCAAAGCAACCCATGTTTTACTGGAATACCTATGGGAAAACTATGGCAAGCAGGAACCGGAAGCATTTAAGGCGATTCCATTGGTATATCGGGCAAAGAAACAGAGCCCTGCCACAGAAAGGCAAAAAAGATACTTGAAGGAATTGGCGGAATATCATAAAATAAGTCTTGATGTAGATTTGGAAAGCCTTACCAAGAGCGAGGCATCCAGAAGAACGGATAAGATTTTGGCACAGTATGGAAAAATGCCTAAATCCTAGGCATTTCCCAACATAGCAAGAATAGAATCTTTGCGAATGGTAGTTATTTTTTCGGCAGAATGTTTTAAATCTTCAATACCGGAAGTGTTACCGGATTCTTGATAGATTTTAAGAAGCAGTTCATAAGTGGCTTTGATATCAGAGCCAACCGATACGGCAAGTTCCAAAACAGTGGTAGCCTCTTGCGTATGGGACAGTTCATACAGGCGGTGTCCCCACTGGTTTAAGGTACGAACCAAAAGAATAAAGTTCTGGTCGTAGCGGGAAAGTAGACCCAGATTTGCAGCTCCGTATTGAAGTTTTAGGTCGGTATTACTCAAGCCGCCCAGATTAACAATTTTTTCTTTACGAAGAGATAGAATTTGCTGTTCATAGTCGTTTAGCTGTGCATCCTGAAATTTTGAAAAAGGCAGGGTGACACCGGATAAATCTACATAGTCAAGCTTACTAAGGTCTTGTGGTTGTGTGAGATTGGCACGGTCTTCCTGTTTCCAAAAGGAATCAATTTCGGACTTTTCCCGACGTCTTGTACGTCGTATACACATAGAAACCAGACCAAGAAAAATTAAAAAAGCGCCAAATGTTCGAAAAATCATAATATAAGAACTCCTTTGCGATATTTGTTATGGTATAATAACAGCTAACAGAATGGAAAGAGGTGGAAAAAATGAACTTTAACAACTCCAAAAAGAAAAGAACCTTTGCAGCAGTCATCGTAATCATATTAATAGCTTCCATGGTATTATCTGTTTTCATTTCTGCATTCGTTTAAGAAAAAGATTTTCATGTTCATAATATACAGAAAGCGGAGATTTCTGTCAACGATATTCGTTGTTCTGCACCTTGAAAATTCCCTATTTTATGGTAGAATAATGGATAGTGTAAAAATGAGATACTAGTAGGAGAATAGATATGAAAAAGAAATGGAAAAGAGTTTTGCCGGTGACTGGTTTGTTACTGATGCTTGCATTGGCAGTAGTAGTAACAATTCCTGTAAATGCTGAGACAAAGGAAACAGACACCATACCGGACCGTGTATTTGTAGGAGATATTGCGGTTGGCGGAATGACACAGGAAGAAGCAACACAGGCAGTAGACGATTATATTGCAGGATTAGGGGATAAGAAGATTACCCTTAACGCAGGGAAGAATCAGTTAGAAGTAACTGCAAGTGATCTTGGAATTTCCTGGGGAAATCAAGAAGTATTAGAAGAGGCAGTCAGCCTTGGAAAAAGTGGAAACCTCATTAGCCGTTACAAGGTGATGAAGGATTTAGAAAAGGAAGACAAGGTATATAACATTGCCTATACGATAGATAAAGAAAAAGCAGTCAAGGTTTTAGAAGATAATGACGCTACATTGAATACAGAGGCAGTAGACGCAGGACTTGAGAGAAAAGACGGAGCATTTACCGTTATTCCGGGAAGTCAGGGAGTTACTGTAAATGTAGAAGAGTCTCTTGATAACATGGAGACTTATTTCAGCCAGAAATGGGATGGCAATGATGCTTCTGTAGAGCTGGCAGCAGATGTGGTAGAGCCAAAGGGAACAGAAGAAGAATTGGCTAAGGTAACAGATTTACTGGGAAGTTTCCATACTTCCTATGGAACATCCGGAGCAGGACGTTCTCAGAACGTAGCAAACGGTACCTCTAAAATCAATGGTTCTGTAATTTATCCGGGAGAAGAATTCTCCGTATATGAGACCGTAAGTCCGTTTGAAGCAGAAAACGGATACGAATTAGCAGGTTCTTATGAAAACGGTACAACCGTAGAGACTTACGGCGGTGGAATCTGTCAGGTATCCACTACTTTATATAATGCAGTTATTCGTGCAGAATTAGAGGTAACAGAGCGTTTCAATCACTCTATGATTGTAAGCTATGTGGATCCATCTGCAGATGCAGCGATTGCAGGAACTTATAAAGATTTGAAATTTAAGAATAATACCGATGCACCGATTTATATTGAAGGTTATACTGCCGGAAAGGTTGTATACTTTAATATATTCGGACATGAAACAAGGGATAGTGGAAGACAAGTAAGCTTTGTAAGCGAGACACTTTCTACCACAGATCCGGGAGTACAGTATCAGGCAGCACCGGATCAACCAATTGGATATATTCATACGGTACAGTCTGCACATACCGGATATACGGCACAGTTATGGAAGATTGTAACATTAAATGGTGTAGAGCAGAGTCGTGAAGTATTTAACAGTAGTACTTACAAGGCATCTCCGAGAATTGTACAGATAGGAACCGCATCAGCAAGTCCGGAAGCAGTTGCAGCTATCAATGCAGCAATCGGAAGTCAGGATGAAGGAACAATTAACTCTGCGGCTGCACAGTGGAGTAACGATGCAATTGCAGCACGTCAGGCGGCAGAGGCAGCGGCACAGCCGGCAACACCACCAGCAACGCCGACACCGGATCCAACACCGACACCGGATCCAACACCGACACCGACACCGGATCCAACGCCAACGCCATAAGAAAAAAGAATAGTTAAGAAGGCTGTTTCAAGTGAAACAGCCTTGTTGAATATATAAATGAGGAATGAAAATGAAAGTAGGAAAGATACCAGAGAGCGTACTGAAACGCTCTGTATTTAAACAAATTCATACAAAACGTAGTGAAGTTTTATTAGGAGCAGGAGTGGGAGAAGACTGCGCAGCGGTAAAGCTGGCAGATGATGAGATGTTTGTAATGTCTACAGACCCGATTACTGGTACTGCTACGGACATTGGAAATCTTGCAATACATATTACCTTGAATGATTTAGCGTCAGCCGGAGCAGAGCCGGTAGGTGTGTTACTTACCATATTGTTACCGGAAAATAGTGAGGAAGCAGTACTGAAGGAAACTATGGCACAGATAGAGATTGCCTGTGCAGAAGCAAATGTTCAGATTATGGGTGGACATACTGAGGTTACCAAGGCAGTAAATCAGCCATTGATAAATGTTTGCGGCGTAGGTAAGGCAAAAGTAGGCAAACTGGTATCCACTGCCGGAGCAAAAGTGGGTGACGATATTATTGTAACAAAATGGATTGGGTTAGAAGGAACTTCCATTATTGCCAAGGAAAAAGAGCAGGAGCTGTTAAACCGTTATCCGGCACAGCTGGTAGAAGAGGCAAAGAACTTTGATAAATATTTGTCCGTTTTACCGGAGGCGGCGTCCGCCGTTAAGTCTGGCGTTAGTGCAATGCATGACGTGACAGAGGGCGGAATATTCGGTGCTCTTTGGGAAATGGCAGAGGCATCTGGCGTCGGACTTGAAATCGACTTGAAAAAGATTCCTGTAAAACAGGAAACCATAGAAGTGTGTGAATTTTTTGGAATTAATCCATATGAACTGATTTCCAGTGGTTCTATGTTAATGGCAGCACCGGATGGAAATACATTGGTGCGCGAATTGGAAAAACAGGGGATTCATGCAGCAGTAGTAGGAAAAGCAGTGGCGGGAAATGACCGCGTACTGCTTAACGAAGACGAGACGAGATTTTTAGAACCTCCAAAAACAGATGAATTATACAAGGTAGTATAACATACCTTATAATTAAGAAAAGGAAGGGTAACGACTATGGAAATGAGAGAAAAGATTTTAACTTTTATAGAGAAAAACAGCAGGGTGGATTTAAAGGAATTAGCGATTGTATTAGGTGTGGATGAAGTAACTGTGGCAAATGAATTGGCAGCTATGGAGCAGGAGCACATTATTTGCGGATACCATACGTTAATTGACTGGGAAAAAACCAGCATTGAGAAAGTGAATGCATTAATTGAAGTGCGTGTTACGCCGCAGCGTGGACGTGGATTTGACAGTGTGGCAGAACGTATCTACAATTATCCGGAAGTAAATGCCGTATATTTGATTTCCGGTGGATATGATTTGTTGGTTACCATAGAAGGAAAAACATTGCGTGAAGTAGCACAGTTCGTATCTGATAAACTATCTACATTAGATTCTGTTTTGAGTACTAAGACGAACTTTATTTTGAAAAAATATAAGGACCACGGTACCATTATTGCAGAACCGGAAGAAGATGAAAGGATGTTGGTGACTTTATGAGAAATCCACTATCAGAACGCATCGTAGAGATTCCTTTTTCCGGGATTCGTAAGTTCTTTGATATTGCAGCAGAAATGACAGACGTTATTTCTCTGGGTGTAGGAGAACCGGATTTTGATACTCCCTGGCATATTCGTGATGAGGGTATTTATTCTCTTGAAAGAGGAAAGACAGCATATACATCAAATGCCGGATTAAAGGAATTAAAGATAGAGATTGCAAAGTATTTGGAACGAAGATTTCAGATACATTATGATTATGACAAAGAAATGATGGTAACGGTGGGGGGTAGCGAAGCAATAGACGTTGCATTAAGAGCTATGCTAGACCCGGGAGACGAAGTATTGATTCCGCAGCCAAGCTATGTATCTTATGTGCCTTGTACCATACTCGCCAATGGAATACCGGTTATTATTAATTTAAAAGAAGAAAATGAGTTCCGTTTGACGGCAGAAGAATTAGAGGCAGCAATTACACCTAAGACAAAAGTGTTGATTATGCCGTTTCCAAACAATCCTACCGGAGCAATTATGGAACGCAAAGACTTAGAAGCAGTTGCAGAAGTAGTGAAAAAGCATGATTTATATGTGATTAGTGATGAAATATATGCAGAGCTTTCTTACTTGGAAAATCATGTGACCATTGCTTCTCTGCCGGGAATGCAGGAAAGAACCGTGCTTATCAATGGATTTTCCAAGTCTTATTCCATGACAGGATGGCGATTGGGATATGCATGTGCACCAAAGGTTATCTTAGAACAGATGTTAAAGATTCATCAGTATGCCATTATGTGTGCACCAACCACCAGCCAGTATGCCGCAGTAGAAGCGGTACGCAATGGAGATGCAGATGTAGTTGCAATGCGAGAAGAGTATGACGGAAGACGTCGTTATTTAATGCATCGTTTTGAAGAAATGGGCTTACAGTGTTTTGAACCATACGGAGCATTTTATGCATTTCCAAGTATTCAGGAATTTGGCATTACATCCGATGAATTTGCAACGCGCCTGTTAAAAGAAAAGAAAGTGGTAGTTGTGCCGGGAACTGCATTCGGAGAATGTGGAGAAGGATTTTTGCGTATTTCTTATGCATATTCCTTAGATAAATTAAAAGAAGCATTAGACCGCATGGAAGAATTTGTAACAGAGTTACGGGCAAAACGCAAGTAATGAGAGAAAAGAGAGAATTATGGCAAAGTTAAATATTGTATTATATGAGCCGGAGATTCCGGCAAACACTGGGAATATCGGACGTACTTGTGTGGCAACAGGGACAAGCTTACACTTGATTGAGCCGCTGGGATTTTCCTTAAGTGAAAAGGCATTAAAACGTGCAGGTATGGATTACTGGAAGGACCTGGATGTAAAACGATATGTGAACTGGGAAGATTTCCTTGCTAAGAATCCGGGAGCAAAAATCTATATGGCAACGACAAAGGGACGTCATGTATATTCCGATGTAAACTATGAACCGGACTGTTTCATTATGTTTGGGAAGGAAAGTGCAGGAATACCGGAGGAGATTTTAAAGGCAAATCCGGATACCTGTGTGAGAATACCAATGATAGGAGAAACACGTTCCTTAAACCTTTCAAATTCTGTTGCGATTGTGCTTTACGAAGCACTCAGACAGAATCAATTTGACCACATGAAGCTGGAAGGAGAACTTCATCGGCTGAAATGGGATGATTAGGAGAAAAGCATGAACTTTATTGAAGCCAGAAAATTAGTACATGAATATATCAGACGTGACGAAGAAGGAAATGTAGAAGGAATCGACACAGCGCTGGATGGAGTAGACCTTGATATTAAGCAAGGGGAATTTATCGCAGTACTGGGACATAACGGTTCCGGAAAGTCCACCCTTGCAAAACATCTGAATGTTCTTTTACAGTCCAGTGGCGGTACTTTGTGGGTAGACGGAAAAGATACCACGGACGAAGCAAATGTCTGGGACATTCGTAAAAATGCCGGAATGGTATTTCAGAATCCGGATAACCAGATAATTGCAAGTGTTGTGGAAGAAGATGTAGCCTTTGGTCCGGAAAATATCGGAATTCCCACAGATGAAATCTGGAAAAGAGTAGAAAACAGTTTAAAATCCGTAGGAATGATTCAATATCGGGAACATTCCCCAAACAAGTTGTCCGGTGGACAAAAGCAGCGCGTCGCCATTGCAGGTGTTATGGCAATGGAGCCCAAGTGTATTGTATTAGATGAGCCTACAGCCATGTTAGATCCAAATGGACGAAAAGAAGTATTAGATGCAGTAGAAAAGCTGAATAAGGAAAAAGGCGTTACGGTAATTCTTATTACACATTATATGGAAGAAGTAATTCGTGCAGACCGTGTATATGTTATGGACAAGGGAAAGGTGGTAATGCAGGGAACACCGAGAAGTATTTTTTCTCAGGTGGATATCTTAAAATCCTATCGCTTGGATGTACCGCAGATTACACTTTTGGCACATGAACTTCGGAAATCGGGAATGGATATTCCGGAAGGAATTTTAACAAGACAGGAATTGGTGGATGCATTATGTCGATTATATTAGATAAAGTAAACTATGTTTACAGCGAAAAAACTGCATATGAGGTTCATGCCTTGAAAGATATAAACTTGAAAATAGAAGATGGTGAGTTTATAGGAATCATAGGGCATACCGGTTCCGGAAAGTCTACATTGATTCAGCACTTAAACGGATTGGTAAAGGCAACTTCCGGTGGCATTTACTACAATGGACGGGATATTTATGATGAAGACTTTAATATGAAGGAACTGCGTGGAAAAGTAGGATTGGTGTTCCAATATCCGGAGCACCAGTTGTTTGAAACTACAATTTTTGCAGATGTCTGTTTCGGACCTTTAAACCAGGGACTATCCAAGAAAGAGGCAGAGCTTCAAGCCTTTACAGCATTACGAAGCGTAGGACTTCCGGAAGAGTATTGGTATCAGTCTCCATTTGAATTGTCCGGAGGACAGAAACGAAGAGTTGCCATTGCAGGTGTGCTTGCTATGAAACCGGAGGTACTGGTGTTAGATGAACCAACAGCAGGACTTGACCCTCAGGGACGAGACGAGATATTAGACCAGGTAGCTAAAATGCACAAAGAATTAGGCATGACGATTATTTTGGTGTCTCACAGCATGGAAGACGTAGCAAAGTATGTGGACAGGCTCATAGTTATGAATCATGGAAGTGTCATGTTTGATGGAACTCCGAAAGAAGTATTCCATCACTATCAGGAGCTGGAAGCAGTAGGGCTTGCAGCACCGCAAGTCACATACTTAATGCATGAACTTAGGAAAAAAGGAATTCCGGTAGATGGTGAAGCGACTACCATAGAAGAAGCAAAAGCATCTATCTTAAAATGTTTTCAGAACAGAGAAAATCGTAGCTAAGAAAAGTAGGAAATCATATGATAAGAGATATAACCATTGGACAATATTATCCGGCAGATTCCGTTATTCACAAATTAGACCCAAGAGTAAAATTATTTGGGGTTGTAATTTATGTAATATCATTATTTACCTTTCGAGGTATTTGGGGCTTTTTATTGGTCACACTTGCCTTGGCAGCAATGATTAAAATTTCCAAAGTGCCATTTCGTTTTATGGTAAAGGGATTGAAAGCTATTGTCATTATTTTAATTATTACGGCAATGTTTAACTTGTTTTTGACGCCGGGAGAAACGTTAGTTACCATATGGAAAATAAAAATCACAAAAGAAGGTTTGAAAAGCGCAGTATTCATGGCAATTCGTTTGATTTACCTGATACTTGGAACATCAACTTTGACGCTGACAACAACACCAAACCAGTTGACAGATGGTATGGAAAAGGCATTTCGCCCATTGAATCATATTCATGTGCCGGTACATGAGGTGGCAATGATGATATCCATTGCCTTGCGTTTTATTCCGATTTTAGTAGAAGAAACAGATAAGATTATGAAAGCACAGATTGCCAGAGGAGCAGATTTTGAAAGCGGAAATCTTATTAAAAAGGCAAAAGCAATGGTTCCGTTGCTAGTACCGCTGTTTATTTCAGCATTTCGCCGGGCAAATGATTTAGCATTGGCAATGGAAGCACGTTGTTATAATGGCGGAGCAGGCAGAACGAAAATGAAGCCGCTAAAATATCAGAAGGCAGATCATATATCCTATTTGGTGATTTTGGGATATTTGGTAATTGTAATTTTAATGAGAGTATTACTATAAAAGCAGGCAGGTAGAAAGCCTGCTTTTTGCAAAGTATATGCGTAGAGAGGAAATAGCATGAGACGAATAAAACTGGTAGTAGCCTATGAAGGCACCAATTACTGCGGCTGGCAGATACAGCCCACCGGAATTACCATAGAAGGGGTGCTAAATCAGGCATTGTCTGAGCTTTTGGGAGAAGAAATTAAAGTGACAGGCGCAAGTCGTACTGATTCCGGTGTTCATTCTATGGGAAATGTGGCGATATTTGACACGAATACACGGATTCCACCGGAAAAAATCTGTTATGCCGTAAATCAGCGTTTGCCGGAAGATGTGGTAGTACAAAGCTCTTGTGAGGTGGCAGCAGACTTTCATCCAAGACATTGTTATAGTGAAAAAACATATGAATATCGAATTTTGAACCGTAAGATACCGATGCCAACCTTACGAAAAGATACCTACTTTTACTATCGCAATCTAAATGTAGAAAAAATGAAAGAAGCAGCGGCGTACTTGGAAGGCACTCATGACTTCAAAAGTTTTTGTTCTATTCATACTACAGTAGAAGATACAGTACGAACCATTCTTTCCTGTACAGTGGAAAAATCAACAGAAGATATCGTTACCATTCGGGTGACAGGAACCGGATTTCTCTATAACATGGTGCGAATTATTGCCGGAACATTGATACAAGTGGGAATTGGCGAAAAAGAACCGGAAGACATTACAGAGATTTTAGAAAAAAGGGACAGAAGTGCAGCCGGTCCAACTGCTCCGGCACACGGATTGACGATGATTGGAATTGTATATAAGGATGAAAAAGGGAAAGAGAAAAGAGGATAAAGATGCATATATTTTTCAGTTATCATATGGATGATTTTCAGTTACGAAGTCGTTTGCGGAAGAATCCAGAGTATAGACAAGGAAGAACTCTTCTTGAAGTTAAAGAAGATACGGATCAGATGAATGTGGCAAAAATCAATGTAAAGGCAGGGATATTTCAGTCTAAGTTTGTGGCAAGGATTGGAAAGGGAGAAATAGAGGTTTTATCTCAAAGCACTTTATTAAAAGCAGTGTATGTGGTGATATTGATAGCATTATCGTTAGTGGCTGTTATTTTGACTTGGGCAGAAATAGATATGTTTTTGGATGCGACTGTAAATACAGATATATATGACCTGATAGTTTGGTTGATGGTTTTAGTACCGATTGGTTTGATTTGGATGGTATATATTATTTTTTATAAGGTGAAACCCAAGAAAATTCTTCGTAGTTACTTCAAGGAAACAATACCGGAAGAAAAGTCGTTAGATGTGTATGAGATAGAAAATCAGGAAGCGTTTATAGGAGATAGTGAAGTCATAGATTCATCCAAATCCTATGTAACGGAAGAAGTTCCGCCTATCATGCGAAAATTCCAGAAAAGAATGCGTGTAATAAGTTTATTGGGAACGTTGGTTATTATGGTGTCCTTATGGGGTGGAATGATGCTGGCAAATAAACAGGGAAGCGGGAGCGATTCCTATCTTAGTGCGGTGTGCTTTGTATTTGGAGTTGTATGCCTTCTGATCTGGGTGTTAATGTTAGTAATCCGCATAGTGACAGAGAAAAATGAAAAACAAGTGGCAGATAATGCCAGACCTTATCCGGCAACCATTGTTGGAATTCAGATGATACAAAATAGTAAAAATTATATAGTTGTATACGAGTTTGTGGATGAATTTAAAAATTATCACATGGTAGTGGGAATTAAGCAACAGACCATAAAGAAAAATCAAAATGTAGAAGCACTGATTGGGAAAACTACGAAAATATGGTATGCCCCACAATATAGCATTGAAGTATTAGAAGGGATGGAACGCCCGGTTATAAAACCATTTTATCAGGAAAAGAGCATGGTGGGCAGGGTATTACATATTGTGATTGCCTGTGCATTTTTGGTGGCAGCAGTGGTATTATATGAACCCATAGATACAGAAGGAAAGAGTCTGGAGATAGTATGGAATCAAAAGTACAAAGACACCGGATTGACGCAGCAGGATATAGAGAGTGATACTGTGCAGTGGATTTGCAATACTTATGCCATCCGTGCAGAATCAGATGGTGGACAGTTATATACGATTGGTATTTTTGAACCTACAAAAGAAAATGCAAAACAGGTGCAGAAATATTTGAAAGAAACATGGGGGATTACCAATCGAAAAACCGCAATAGATACTATAAATCATGTATTAGAGCATGGAACCAGACAGAAATACCGAGAATTTGTGAAAGATATGAAAAAAGATGGCTGGTTCGAACTTAGTGAAGAGGAAGTAGAACACAAAATCCAGAAAGACGGATTGGGAGAGGAAGAGTATCGTTATAAGGGAGCGTATCTTGCATATCAGGCATTTGGCGAAAAAGGTGTGGATGCGTGGGACTATTGCCGTATGCTTCGAATTGCCGGGGAATGTTATGTAGCAGGTTACATTAATTTGGAGGAATGTATGAATCAGTGTATTCCAATCGCACAACAACTGCAAGAAGAGTTTGAGAGTTGGGAAGAAATCAATGATAGCTATTTGTATGGATATATGTACTGGGGAAAAGTAAGGGATAGCGGGCATTTTGCAGCAGTTTATACATGGACAAAAAATGCAGAAAAATTAATGGAAATGCCAAATGGTCCTTATGAACTGGATTATAATTTGAAATTGAAAAGTTCTTGGGATAGTGGAAAATAAATGTTGACACACGGGAGTGTGTGTAATATAATTGAACAGTATGGCGAGTTAGAAATGTGAGCCACGACCCCGGCGAAGCGTTTTTGCTTTGATGTACAAAGAAAAATGTAAATGGTGT
>JAAYPT010000067.1 GCA_012519695.1 Clostridiales bacterium
ATGAAAGACAAAAAGAAATTTTAGAAGAGGTAGGTTTACCAACAGATGCAGAAAAGCTGGATAGCTCACAGCAAGAGGCAATTATAGCAATCGACGAGATGCTTACGGCAGTTGAAAAGAAGTATAACCGTTCTTTTTCATATTCAGGTTATGTGGAACAAGGTCCATTGGAATCAGAATATTTAATGGCATATCCTTCAGATGGAAATCCACGGACAGATAGTTTTGAAGTGAGAAAAACAGATAATGGATATGAAGATGATTATATGAATGTAGCATTGCACAAAGGATTTAATGAATATATTACTAAAATGGTAGTAGAAGCGTTTCACACAGAACAGTTAAAAGTGTATTCTAAAGTTACATATACAACACTAACAGAAGCTCCAAGTGATGAAAAAATGTATAGTGGTGCTGTAAGTGGTGTTAATTGTATTTATGTTGATGGAAGTGCAGTGGATATAGAAAAAATGGAAAATTATATAGAAGATTTGAAAGAAAAGCTTTATAAGAGTGAAATAGATTGTACATGTGATGTTATATATTTGAAAGAAAACGAAATAGAGTCTGTGGATGAGTTTAATTACTCAGAATATACAAAGCCAGAATGTTATATTAAGCGAGAACAAATAATTGTTAACGTGCCGGAAAAATAATATCAAGTAAATATAACGTCAGTAGCAAAATGTTTGAGTTAGGAGTTGGATAAATAGTTATGAAAATAGTAAAAAAAATCATGATTATAGGAACAGTTCTAATAATCGGAATAGGAGTATGTGGTTGTGGAATGAAAAAGAATAATAGTAATGAAAGTAAAAATATTACCCTAAAAAATAAGTCAGAATTGGTATTAAATGAAAGACAAAAAGAAATTTTAGAAGAGGTAGGCTTACCAACAGAAGCAGAGGAGCTGGATAGCTCACAGCAAGAGGCAATTATAGCAATCGACGAGATGCTAACAGAAATTGAAAAAAAATATAATACATCGTTTTCCTATGCGGGTTATATTGCGCCAGGTCCATTGGAACATGAACAGTTGACAGCATATCCAACAGAGGGAAGTTCAGGAGATAGATTTACAGTTACAAGGATTAAGGAAAATGGAGAATATGTATATGAGGATGGCTATATAAATATTGTTATTGAACCGGTTTTTGAAGAGTATGTTTTAAAATATTGTGAAGGCGAATTAGGGACGGATAGTGTTAAGGTTTATTCAATTATTACAAGGATAAAAGATGAAGATTCAATTATTGCAAATATAAAAAATGGAGTAGTACCTTTGAAGGAAGAGGATATCGATTTTAATATAAGCGGAGATAGTTGTATTTTTATAGATGGAGAAAAGGTAACTGAAGAGGCTTATGATACGTTTTTAACAAGTTATAAAAATTGGATGGAGAAACATGGGATAGATAATTCTTCACAATTTGTATTGTTAAAAGGAGGAAATATAGGGAATGTAACTGAATATAATTACACCGATTATCTATCTACAGAGTATTATTTGTGTAGGGATTTTCAAAATTAACATGGAAGAGAAAAACAATATGAATATAGACACAGAATGTTTGAGTTAGGAGTTGGATAAATAGTTATGAAAATAGTAAAAAAAATTATGATTATAGGAATGGTTCTAATAATCGGAATAGGAGTATGTGGTTGTGGAATGAAAAAGAATAATAGTAATGAAAGTAAAAATATTACCCTAAAAAGTAAGCCGGAATTAGTATTAAATGAAAGGCAAAAAGAAATTTTAGAAGAGGTAGGCTTACCAACAGATGCAGAAAAGCTGGATAGCTCACAGCAAGAGGCAATTATAGCAATCGACGAGATGCTTACGGCAGTTGAAAAGAAGTATAATACGTCATTTTCATACGCAGGCTATGTTGCTACAG
>JAAYPT010000068.1 GCA_012519695.1 Clostridiales bacterium
CAATAGGAAATTGCGTCCTATTGTATAAAAAACGCTCCGCTAAGGAAGCACTCCTCGCGGAGAAGAAATTAGTCGTAAACGACACCGCTCGGGCGCGAAAGAGTCCGACAAGCGGACTCTTTGTTCTGCAAGGAAATGATTTTCCGTGATATAAAGACGTACACGAGCACAACGATAACTTGAGAAACTTCCAAAGTGTGTTTCTTATAGTTACAGAAAATCACCGATTATATAATGAAGCAGGGTGGCACCACGACGAATATCGTCCCTGGTAGGAGCAGAAATGTTCTTACCGGGGATTTTTTTTGCGAGTAGCGGTAAGCGACACCGCCGGGGCACGAAAGAGTCCGACGAGCAGAATCTTTATTAAGAAAATAGATGAAGGAGAAAGTGAATATGAAACGTATATTGAGAGTGTATAAAAAAACGGTAAGTATTGTAAATGAAACAGCAATCGGAATGTATGAAAAGATGTCAGGCGAGGAAAAAGGATTTCTGCTGGAAAGTTATGATAAAAATTATGACCGTTATACCATATTTGGAGCGAATCCGGAAGAAATATTGACTTCCAGAGGAAATGCTCTGGTAATTCAAAGAGCAGGACAGGAAGAAGTCAGAACAGGAAATCCATTGGAGTTATTAAAAGAGTATTATAACGAGTTTGACATCCGAAAGGATGTAGACGGACTTTCCTTTAACGGTGGATTAGTTGGAAATCTGGGGTATGATTTTGTGCGATATTCAGAAGAACTTCCGGATAACAATCCGGATGAGATAGGGATTGAAACCGTACAGATGATGTTGATGACCAAGTTTATTGTAGTAGATCATGTAGCAGAAACATTGACAGTGGTAGTATTAGAAGAAGACAACGAGGCAGGAAAGGAACGTGCTAAAAGGTTAACCGAAGAAATGATTGCAGAAGTACAGGCTGCAAAAAATGAGCCAAAGGCAGAGCGGAAATTTGTTCACGATGGAAAAATCATCAAAAAGTCCGATACTCTAGAGCAATATAGCAAAAAGGTAGAAAAGATAAAAGAATATATTCGGGAAGGACATATTTTCCAGACAGTTTTGTCTCAGCGTTGGACTATTGAGACCGGACAGAAAGGATTTGAACTTTATAAAGAATTAAGAGAGTTAAATCCTTCCCCGTACCTTTATTATTTTAATTATGGAGACTTTGAAGTAATCGGAAGTTCCCCGGAAATGATTGTAAAGCAGCAAGGTGGCAGAGTATTTACCTGTCCCATTGCAGGAACCAGAAAGCGTGGAAAGACTCCGGAGGAAGATGCCTTGTTAAAGGCAGACCTTTTAGGAGATGAAAAAGAACGTGCAGAACATGTAATGTTGGTAGACCTTGCAAGAAACGATATGGGAAGAATCGCAGAATTCGGAACAGTAAAGGTAACGCAGTTTATGGAGGTGCAGAATTATTCCCATGTAATGCACATCGTATCTATGGTAGAAGGACGAAAAAAAGGAGAATATCACCCATTTGACTTAGCGGCATCCTTTTTACCGGCAGGAACCTTAAGTGGAGCACCTAAGATTCGGGCTATGGAAATCATTGATGAATTAGAAGAAAGCCGCAGAGGACTTTATGGTGGAGCTACCGGATATGTAGACTTTGGCGGAGATATGGATTTTTGTATTACCATACGAACCATGGTGAAAAAAGGAAACAAAGTGTATTTGCAGGCAGGAGCCGGAATCGTAGCAGACTCCAAACCGGAAATGGAATATCAGGAGTGTTGCAATAAAGTAATGGCATTGGCAAAGACATTGGTGGAAGAAGAACATCTGTAAGGAGGAAAAACATGATACTTTTAATTGATAATTACGATTCCTTTACCTACAACTTATATCAGTATATGGGGATTTTTACAGAGGATATCAAAGTAGTGCGTAACGATAAAATTACAATTGAAGAGATAAAAGAAATGCAGCCGGAGAAAATCGTACTTTCTCCCGGACCGAAAAGTCCAAAAGAAGCAGGTATTTGCATGGAAGTGGTAAAAGAGTTTTATGACAAGATTCCAATACTTGGTATCTGCCTGGGACATCAATGTATCGGAGAAGCATTAGGCGGAACCGTTTCCTATGCGAAAAAGTTATATCACGGAAAACAGTCCCTGATACAGCACACAGGAGAAAGCATTTTTACAGGAATTGATTCTCCGGTAAAAATTGCAAGATATCATTCCTTGGCAGTACAAAAAGAAGGATTGCCAGAGTGCTTAAAAGTTTTAGCAGAAACGGAAGATGGAGAGATTATGGCAATGCGCCACAAAGACTATCCGGTAGTGGGATTACAGTTTCATCCGGAATCTATCTATACAGAACACGGAAAGCGTATGATTGATAATTTTGTAAACGGCGTGATATAGAAAAGAGGTGAGAACTTGATATTAGACGAAATTGTAGCAGACAAGAAAAAACGACTGCCCCAGCATAAGGCAAACATCAGTGAGCAAAAGATGCGGGAAATGGCAGAAGAAATGATAAAGAAGCAGCCGGTGGAAAAGAAAGGGAAAAATGCTTTTTATGAGGCACTTGCCAAGCCTGGGATTTCCATTATCGGAGAATTTAAAAAGGCATCCCCTAGTCTTGGAACAATAGAAAGCAAGATTAACCTGATAGATAGAATTGAGGAGTATAACGCTTCTGTAGATGCGATTTCCTGTTTGACCGAGGAAGATCATTTTCATGGAAGTGTAGATTATTTAAAAGAAATTCGCAAAATGTCTCCGCTGCCGATTATCCGAAAAGATTTTATGATAGAAGAATATCAGTTTTATGAAGCTAAGGTAATTGGTGCAGATGCCATTCTTCTCATTGCAGCTATTTTAGATGACGCACAGTTAAAAGACTTTTATGATCTGGCAACAGAACTTGGACTGGATGCTTTGGTGGAAACCCACGATGAACGGGAAATGGAACGGGCGTTAAAACTGAATGTAGAAATCATTGGAGTGAATAACAGGGATTTGCGAGATTTTACCATTCGTTTGGATACCACCAGACGATTATCCAAAATGGTACCGCAAGATAAGGTTTTTGTGGCAGAAAGCGGTATTGTAACAGACGATGATGTGCGATTTTTAAAGGAAAGCAGGGTAGATGCATTCCTGATTGGAAGAGCATTTATGGAAGCGGAAAATCCAAGAGAGCTGGCACTGCGATGGAAGAAAGGGTGATAGTAGTGAAAAAGCCCAAGATAAAGATATGCGGACTGACCAGAGTAGAAGATGCAAAGGCTTTAAATGAAGCACAGGCGGATTATGCAGGATTTGTTTTTTATGAAAAAAGTAAACGAAATGTCAGTATAAAAGAGGCAGAAGAAATCGGAAGTTATTTAAATGATAAGATAAAAAAAGTAGCAGTTACCGTAAACCCTGATGTAAAGCTTCTAGAACAGATAGAACAGGCAGAATTTCATATTTTACAGGTGCATGGGGAATTAAAAAAAGAAGTGTTAGAAAAGAGCCGGATACCCATCTGGCGAGCCTGTAACCTTAAAAAATCTCAAGACATGGAAGAGTTAGAACACCATGAGAAAATCACAGGTTATGTGATAGATGCAGGGACAGCAGGAAGTGGTGAAACCTTTGCATGGGAGGAACATCAAGAAGAACTGTCAAAAATGCGAGAAACAGTATTTGCAGGAAAGCAATTCATCTTAGCAGGTGGATTACATGCCGGAAATGTAAAAAAAGGAATAGAACTATTTTCCCCGGATGTGGTAGATGTAAGCTCCGGCGTGGAAGGAAAACAAGAACAGTCCGGTAAGGACAAAACATTGATTTTAGAATTTGTAAAAAAGGTAAGGGAAGAATCCCTGGTGTAGATAACACAGAATGGAGGACAACATGGAAAGAAAACAGGAAAGATATTATGGAGAATTTGGTGGACAGTATGTATCAGAATCATTGATGAATACATTGGATGAATTAGATAAGGCATACGAAGAAGCCATACATGACGAGGAATTTTTAAAGCAGTATCATTACTATTTAAAACAGTATGTGGGAAGAGAAAATCCACTGTATTATGCAGAAAAACTGAGTAAAGCATACGGCACAAAGATTTACTTAAAACGTGAGGACTTAAATCACACCGGAGCACACAAGATTAACAATGTAATCGGTCAGATTCTTTTGGCAAAACGTATGGGAAAGACAAAGGTAATTGCAGAAACCGGAGCAGGGCAGCACGGTGTGGCAACTGCAACCGGAGCGGCATTGTTTGGTATGGAGTGTACGGTATACATGGGAGCAGAAGACATCAAACGTCAGGAATTAAATGTATTTCGTATGGAAATGTTAGGGGCTAAGGTGGTTTCTGTTACTTCCGGAAGCAATACCTTAAAAGATGCCACTAATGAAGCAATTCGTACCTGGGCAAAAACAGCAGAAGATACATTTTATATCATCGGCTCTGCGGTAGGTCCATATCCTTATCCGAAGATGGTAAAAGAGTTCCAAAGCGTTATCAGTCGAGAAAGTAAAAAGCAGATTTTAGAAGCAGAAGGAAGATTGCCGGATGTGGTAATGGCATGTGTCGGTGGTGGTTCTAATTCCATCGGAATGTTTGCAGACTTTATCGAAGAACCATCCGTAAAACTCATTGGAGTAGAAGCTGCCGGACTTGGAGTAGAAACAGGAAAACACGCAAGTGCCATGGCTCTTGGAAAACCGGGAACACTTCATGGAATGCGTTCTTACTTATTGCAGGATGAGGATGGAAACATTGAGCTGGCACATTCTATTTCCGCAGGATTGGATTACCCGGGAGTAGGACCGGAACACGCATATTTAAGAGATACCGGAAGAGCAGAATATGTTGCCATCACAGACAAAGAAGCCATGGATGCATTACAGGAATTGTGTAGATTAGAGGGAATTATTCCTGCTATTGAAAGTGCTCATGCCATTGCCTATGCGAAAAAGCAGGCAAAGAAAATGAAACCGGATGACATTATGATTGTTTGCCTGTCAGGACGAGGAGACAAAGACGTGCATACCGTAGCAGATTATATGGCTGGTAAGGGATATTTGAATTAGAGAGTGAAATAGGAGAGGAAAAGAACGATGGAAAATAGAATTGAACAGAGAATGCAGCAACTTCAGGAAAAAGGAGAAAAAGCATTTATTACTTATATGACCGCAGGACTTCCAAGTATGGAGGGATGCAAGGAGTTGATAAAAGCACAGGAACAGGCTGGTACGGATGTATTGGAATTGGGAATCCCATTTTCTGACCCGGTGGCAGATGGTCCGGTCATTCAGGACGCTTCTTACAAGTCCATTCAGCTTGGTACCAATCTGAAAAAAGTGTTTGCCCTGATGAAAGAAGTGCGCGCAGAGGGTGTAGAACTTCCAATTATTTTTATGATGTATTATAATACCGCACTCTACTTTGGACTGGAAAACTTTGTAGAAGAGTGTATCAAAAGTGGGGTAGACGGATTGATTATTCCAGACTTACCATTAGAAGAACAAGGAGAGTTGCAACAGTTTTTGCAAAAAGAAGGTGCGCCGATTTTAATTGAACTGGTGTCGCCGGTATCCGCAGACCGAATACCAACGATTTTAGAAGGAGCAAGAGGATTTGTATACTGTGTTTCCGGTATGGGAGTTACCGGTCAAAGTGGAAACTTCCACAAACAGATTTTAAATTACCTTGCCAGTGTGAAAAAAGTATCTAAGATTCCGGTAATGATGGGATTTGGTATCGAAGAGGCAAAAGATGTAGCTCCGATGAAAGAAGTTATAGATGGAGCAATCGTAGGTTCTCATTTTATTAAGTTATTAGAAGCAAACGACTATGCACCAAAAGCAGCGGCAGAATATTGCAGTAGATTTAAGAAGGAACTGAATCAGTTATAAAGGATAAATACGGAGGAGAATCAGAGATGAAAGAAGCAATTCAAAAGGTTGTAGACAGACAGGATTTAACAGAAGAAGAAGCAAAAAGAGTAATGAATATTATGTTGAGCGGCGAAGCAACACAGGCGCAGATTGGTTCTTTTTTAACCGCAATGCGTATGAAAGGGGAAACATTAGAAGAACTCACCGGATTTGCAGCAGTTTTAAAAGAAAAGGCAGAGCATATTGCACCCAAAACCGCAAAATATGTGGATCTAGTCGGAACAGGTGGAGACAGAACCTTTACCTTTAATGTATCCACAACTTCTGCTTTTGTGGCAGCAGGTGCAGGACTTCCCATTGCAAAACATGGAAACCGTTCCATTTCCAGTAAAAGTGGCGCAGGAGATGTGTTAGAAGCATTAGGTGTCAACATTATGGCAGAACCGGAAGTGGTAACCAAGTGCGTAGAAGAAGCAGGAATCGGATTCATGTTTGCTCAGAGCTTTAACAAATCCATGAAGTATGTAGGTCAGGCAAGAAAAGAAATGGGAATTCGTACCGTATTCAATATTTTAGGACCACTTGCCAATCCTTCCGATGCAAAGTGCATGGTAGTGGGGGTATATGATTCTGCCATGACAGATATGGTGGCAAAAGCCATGAGCCGATTAGGAGTAGAAAATGGATTCGTAGTAAGCGGCGAAGACCATATGGATGAGTTTACCATTACCGGAAAAACAACCGTTTCCGAAATCAAGAACGGAGAGGTAAGCACCTACGAAGTAACACCGGAACAGTTCGGCTTAAAGAGAGCAACTTTAGAAGAATTGCAGGGGGGAGACGGAGAACAGAATGCTAAGATTACAACTGCTATCCTAAAAGGAGAAGAGCAGGGAGCAAAGCGCGAAATCGTATTGTTAAATGCCGGAGCAACCTTGTATGCCGGAGGTATAGCAGATAGCATTGAAGATGGTATCAAAAAGGCAGCAGAATCCATTGATTCCGGAAAAGCGTATGAAGTATTAGAAAAGTTGGTAAAGATGTCAAATCAGTAATAAATAAAAGAAGAAGTCTCTCTCATAAACGAGCATAAATGTTTTATGAGAGAGATTATCATAATATTAGTTGTAAAGTTTTTGAGTAAAATTGACATGATATCAGAGTTTTGTTAAACTAAGGAAAGAAAGTTTGGGAGCATGATAAAGAAGGAGGGGATATAAGTATGTCTAATGAAGAAATCAAAATAAATCATGCGGCAGTAGAAGCCGGTATCGCAACCATTTCAGGTGCAGTTCACTACCTTGAATCAGTAACATTGAATCCATCAGATACACAAACTACAATTACAGCTAATGCAAAAGCACAACAGGTTTACGCAAAATCCCAACAAGTCTTACAACGTATGCAAAGTGCGATGGCACAGGAGACTCATAATATAGAGAGCCTGGGTGTAACTTTTCAGCAATACGATGAGCAGTTAAAAGAGATATGGAATAATAAAGTTGCAACTTCAAAATAGAAAACAGGGAGTAGAGAGTGGAAAAGATTAATATATTAAATAACATTAGCAACAATGAGGAAAATATGTTAGTGCAATTAGCAAAAGCGATAAAAGAAGAATTTCCACCAGATGGATTGACACTGGAAATAGTGTTGACAAGACCGGAGGAGGTTTATCAATTTGGAGAAAAGTTACCTAAAGACGTGAGAAAACTATATAGGAATATTGTTGAAAATAAAATTAATGAAATGAGTGAGATGGAATGAAAAAGAAATTAATTATAGGTGGTTGGGTAATCGTTATTTTCTTATTTGGAGTTACGGTGATTCGTCCCATGATATTGGATTATATGAGAAAAGTAAAATTTGAAGACGAAAAAATGGGATTTGTGATAAGAAGTTCATCGGAAGAAAAATCAGAGGAAAAATTTCGAGAGAATAATTTAGAAGAGGTAACTTATTTAAATACTATGTATCCCGGCTGGTATGATACTTTGGTAGATATAGAAAAATGTAAAAAGTTAAAAACGCTAGAAATTGGTCATTGGGAGTATGCAGGCGGAAAAGATATGAGCGATGAAGGTTGGATTCGGCAGATGGAAGAAGAATTGGATGGTATCACAAAAAGCTGTTCCGAAATAAATTCTTTGATGCTTGTAGGTTCTGAAGGACATTTTGAACTGAATGATTTAAAATTCTTGAAGAATGCAAAAAAATTAGAGGATTTAACACTGTTTTATCAGCCGGCAAAGGATTATTCGGCTATTTTAGAAATACCACATTTAAAGAGTTTGTTTTTTAAAGGGTGTAATATAGCAGAAATGGATATGTTAGAGGATCTTACTGAATTGAAAAGTTTATGGATAAAGGAATGTGATGTTTCAAAGGCAGGGCAGATTGTAAATCTGAAATCTCTGGAAGATTTAGACCTTGAGAACACCCCACTTGCTGGAAATGCAGAAGAGCTAGGCATTATATTTGCAAACTGTCCTAATATAGAAACGCTGAATTTGTCTGTAAAAGAGGGAAAATTAAGTGATTTGAATTTCTTAGAGAATGCAGAAAATTTAAAGGAACTTATATTAACCAATCAATCACTTACGGATTATTCGTTAATAGCAAAATGCTGCAAATTAAAGAATTTATCATTAGGAGGATGTGAGATTTCAGACTTAAGTATACTGAACGGTCTGGATAATCTGGAGAGACTGGGACTGAGAGGAACAAATGTATCGGAAGCAAAGGATATTTTAAAGTTAAAGAATCTAAAGTATTTATATATTACAGATACCCCGCTAGCAGAGAATGAAGAACAGATAGAGCTTATTGAAAAGCAATTTCCGGGAATTGAAATTTATAAGTAAAAGAAAGAGAAATGTAAAATGCAGGATATAAGACATATAAAAAGAGGGAAGTAAATAGTTTTCCAATTGTAATAGCAGTAGGAGTAAAATTATGAAAAAGAGAATTGGTATCGGAGGCGTTATTCTTCTTTTAGTAGTGGGAGTAGTTATTGCGGGTGTCATATTAAGGAATAATTCACAAAAGATTATATTTCAGGATGATGTGATGGCGACATTAATAGCGGAATCTGTGGGAGTAGAATCTGTGGATAAACTTCAAGTAGAGGATTTAGAAAAAGTTGAAATGCTTAATATAGGGTATACAGGGTATTATGATACTTTGTTGGATATAGTAAAGTGTCAAAATCTAGATGAATTAGTTATAGGAAATCCGGACTATGCATTTTGCCACTACTATAGAAAGGGAAAACAGATTCCAGAACCAGAGAGTGAGGAAAGAGTTAAGCAGATAGAGTCGGAGCTGAAAGTGATTTTAGAAAAATGTCCTAATATAAAAACGCTGTATGTTTCTAATGAAAAGGGAAATTGTAGGTTAAATAGTGTGGAATTTTTAGAGGATGGAAATGGATTGGAGTTACTATATATAGAACATCAATCAGAGTTAGATTATTCAGTTATTTCAAAGTGTAAGAAATTGAAGGCTTTGTCGTTATATGGAAGTGATATTTCAGAATTAGGTGTGATCGGTGATCTTGACAAACTGAGTACTTTAAATATAGCAAGAACCAATGTTTCGCAAGCAGAGGATATATTAAAACTTAAAAATTTGAAATATTTAAATATTACAGACACACCGCTTGCAGAGAATGCGGAGCAGTTAGAACTTATTCAAAAGCAATTTCCGGAAATCGAGATTCAGAAGTAAAAGAGAGGTAATCAAAATGCAGGATATAAGACATATAAAAAGAGGGAAGTAAATAGTTTTCCAATTGTAATAGCAGTAATAAGCAGCAATATAAATCTTCTCATGCAGCGGAGGTTTATAGTGAATTTGATTGCTGTGTAAATTTTGTGGATTTTAATTTGCAAGAAAATGACAGCCATGTATTTTATCCGTATGTAGGGAACACAACAGAACAAAAAATAGTTTTAATAAATAAGTATCTGGGCGCAGTTGAATCGACGTATTTAACGCAAGAGATAATATTAAAAAATCCACAGAGTGTATGGAAATTTAAACGTGAAATGGAAGAAGAGGCGGAATTGATTTACCAATATAATCGGATAATTTCAAATGATATAAGAGAATAAGAGAAAGAAGACAAAAATGAAAAGGAAAATAAGTATAGGTTTTGGAGTGAGTCTTGTTTTGCTAATTGGTATACTGATTGGCAAAGAAACTTTGTTAGGAGATTTGAAAGAAAATTTGCTTGATAATAATTCAAAGGTTACATTTGAGGATGATGAGATGGCAAAAGTAATAGCTGAATTTGCGGGAGTGAACGTGAGTAAGATTAGGGAGGAAGATTTAGAAAAGGTAGAGGTATTGAATATTGGTTATACTGGTTATTATGATACCTTAGTTGATATTGAAAAATGTCCTAATTTAAAAAGGTTAATGGTGGGTTATCCAGAAGAGGCTTTTGATAAATATCCGTTTAAAAGCAAACCAATACCAAAACCGGAAACAGAAGAGAAAATTTATCAGATAGAAAATGAACTGGAAGGTATTTTAGAAAAATGTCCTAATTTAACAACGATATATCTATCAAATGAAAAAGGAAATTGTGAATTAAAGGATTTAGAGTTTTTAAAAAAAAGGAAAAAATCTTGAAGTGATTAATCTTTTTTATCAATCAGAAATTGATTATTCGGCTATTTCGGAGTGTACCAAATTACAGTGCCTGACATTGTTTTATTGTGATGTGTCAGATTTAGAAATGATAGGTAAGTTAGAAAAATTGGAATGTATGGATTTGCGTGGAACTAATGTTTCGGAAGCAACAGATATATTGAAGTTGAAAAAGCTTAGTTTTTTTATGATTACAGATACCCCTCTCGCAGAAAACGAGGAACAATTGGAGCTTATTCAAAATAAGTTTCCTGAATTAGAGATAGAGAAAGATTATTAGTGACTCAGGAAGTTTTGTAATGGATGAAGGAAAAGGGCAACTTATCGGCAGTGTATGTGAAAGACTGTCTAAGAAAGTTGATGAAAAGAGAGAAAAGGAGGTTTTAGGTATGGTTGTTGGTTATGTCTCAGTTGTAGGAGATGCAGAATATGATCGGTTGTATAATTACTTATTAAAAAATGCGATAAAGAAATAGGTGAGAAGTGATGAGAAAGAGAATTATAGTTGGTTTGATAGCAGCAATAACATTGATTGCAGCGGCTATAATTGCCCTGCCAATCATTCGAGACAACGCACGAGAGGTTATATTTGCGGATGAACAAATGGGTAATAGAATAGTTTCATATGCAGGAACGGGAGAAGATGACTTTCGAGCAAAGGATTTAAATAAGGTGAAGGGTCTGAAAATTGGATATACAGGGAAATACAGTACATTGGTGGATATAGAGAAGTGCCGGCAATTGAAAAAGTTAGAAGTTGGTAAGACATTCGATTTGGATACAGAAGAGCATGGACATAAAGAACATGATTTAGAACCAGAAAGTGAAGAGAGAATCCAGCAGATAAAAAAAGAGTTGGAAAGTATATTAAAAAATTGTCCAAAATTAGAGAGCTTGGACTTAATAGGACAGGAAAAATATTTTGAATTAGGTGATGTGTCTTTCCTAAAGAATGGGAAAAGATTGAAGAGTCTTGCATTTCGTTATCAGCCAGAGTTGGATTATTCAGCACTCTCAGAGTGCACTCATTTGCGTACTCTGGTTTTTCAAGGCTGTGAGATGGCAGAATTAAATATGCTGAGCAACCTTAATGAATTGGAGTTTCTGGAGGTGATGCAGAGTGAAGTCACAGAGGCGGGAGACATAGTGGATTTGCAATCATTAACGGAGTTAATCTTAGATGATGCTGCGCTTGCGGGAAATGAACAACAATTAGAAAAAATTTTTGAAAATTGTCCCAATATAAAAAAGTTAACATTGGTATATGGAAAAAGAAGTGAGGGATTAAATAATTTGGAGTTTTTGAAAAAGGCAGATAAACTGGAAGAACTTACTCTTGTGGGACAGCCGGAAATGGATTATTCTGCAATTTCAGAATGTTATCAATTAAAGAGATTAGGATTGTTGGAATGTAATATTTCTGATTTTAGTATACTAAATGGGTTGGAAAATTTAGAGAGTTTAAATTTGACAGCAACGGATATTTCGGAGGCTAAGGATTTATTAAATCTGAAGAATCTGAAAGAACTAGATATTATTGGTACTCCACTTGCAGAGAATGAGGAACAGCTAGAACTGATTTATCAGAAATTTTCAGATATTGACATTTGTCAGGAAATGAGTGATTTGGGTGATTAAAAATTGAAAAGCAATTTCCGTGAATAGAGATTCAAGAATAGAGAGAAAAGTAATGAAAGAGAAGAAAAGAAAAAACACTTGGGTAGTAATTATATTATTAATAGCGTTGGTATTTATGACTCCAACATTATTGGAACATGCCAGAAGAATGAAAGTGGAAAATGAATGGGGTGGCAGAAAACTACTTATGTATGATGGGGTAGGAGTAGAAAAAATTCGTATCAATGATTTGGAACAAGATGAATGTTTAGAGAATTTATATGCGGAAGAGCAGATGATAGAACTTTCAAGGGCATTCATGAGTGGAGCCTCGAAACAAGACATGGATGCAGTTTGGGAGGCTGAAAATCATGATATTTGTTTTGAACGAATATTCCCTGTTTCCACCCAGGGAGAACAGACGGTTAATATAGAAGAAGTAGAAAAAATTCTGAGTAAGGATTCTAAGAAAATTACCAGTGAAGAATATGATGTACTTACCTTGGCATATTTGTTGGCAAAAGAGGATGATTTGGATGCTTTTTTTCTGAATATGTTGAAAGAGAGAACAGATTATAATCAGTCTTGGTATGCATCATCAATGTATTATAAGGTCTATTCCCAGTGGGAGGTAGACAATGAAAAAGTGAGACAAATAGGAGAAAGAGTTGCATGCTATGAAAAAGGATTGTTGCGACTAATTTGGGAATACCAAACAGAAGGAGAGGAAGATAACTTAAAAGATATTAGAATAAAATGTAAAGCACAGAGGAAAAATGTTTTACAACGTATGACGCTTTTAGATGTTGTAAATCAAATGGGAGTATTTGATGGAAAATATAAAGCAAATACACCAATATTAACCGTTAAGAAGACTGAAAATAGAGAATTATTACTAGAACTTAGTGAGGGAGAAGCTGTTAGTGGCATAAAACCTGCAGATTCTACATTAAGACAATCAACAGTTACAGTCAGTCCTACGCAAATAGGGGTGTTTGTTGATGATTGGCAGATTGATTATTCTGAAGATGTGCTCGATGGTTATCTTGGCAGTAATACGGCAAAAAAGTATGAAAAATCAAAGAATTTGGAGTTGATTGAAAAACAATGTAATGATATGGAAATTGCAATGTTGTACAGTAATTATGATTGTTGCGTGAACTATGTGGATTATAATCTGGCAGAAAATAGTACGCATATGTTCTATCCGTATGAGGGCGAGCAAACGGAATCTAAAATAAGGCGGATGAATAATAGTAATAAAAATAATCAAACAGAAGATTATGGACGAGAAGAATTGGCTGAGCTCTTAAGAAAGGAATTTCCAACGGATGGTTTGAGTGTAGAGATTGTTTTGTCAAGACCAGATGATGTTATTAAATTTGTAAAAGGGTTATCTGGAAGGTCAGAGGATATTTATTTTGATATAATTGGGAATAAAATAAAAGAATAACTGGAAATACATAACGAAAAACTATAAAAATTCAATTGCCTGTGTTATACTTATACTCAAATAGCAGAATGCAAAGAAAGAGGTTAAGTATGGCACAGGCAGTTGTTACATTGAAAAAAGGCGAAGGGCGCACCCTAAAGTCTGGCGGTGCATGGATATATGACAATGAAATAGATTCTATTATGGGAAGTTTTGAAAACGGAGATATTGTAATCGTACATGATTTTGACGGTTATCCTATGGGAAGAGGGTTCATTAATACCAATTCCAAAATCCGTATTCGTATGATGACACGAAAAAAAGAGCAGGAGATTGACGCAGCATTTATCAAAATGCGTGTGAAAAATGCATGGGAATATCGAAAAAAGACCGTAGACATCAGTTCCTGTCGTGTGATTTTCGGAGAGGCAGATTGGCTTCCGGGGCTTGTAGTAGACAAGTTTGAAGATGTATTGGTTATGCAGTCTTTAGCACTTGGTATTGACAGATTCAAAGAAGAAATTGCAAAAGATTTAATAGAATGTATGGCTGAGGACGGAATTACCATCCGAGGTGTATATGAGCGAAGTGATGCAAAAGTGCGAAAACAGGAAGGAATGGAACTGGTAAAAGGATTCATCGGAGAACCTTTCGATACCAAGGTACAAATCGTTGAAAACGGTGTAAAGTATTATGTGGATGTAAAAGACGGACAAAAGACCGGATTCTTTTTAGACCAAAAATATAACAGACAGGCAATCCAGCAATTATGTAAAGGGGCGAAAGTATTAGATTGCTTTACCCATACCGGTTCTTTTGCATTGAATGCAGGAATTGCAGGGGCAACAAGTGTGCTTGGTGTAGATGCATCTCAGCTTGCAGTAGATCAGGCAACAGAAAATGCTGCATTAAATGGCTTAGAGAAAACAGTGCGTTTTGAGTGCCATGATGTGTTTGAACTACTTCCGGAACTGGAACAAAAGGGAGAGAAGTTTGATGTGGTAATCTTAGACCCGCCGGCATTTACCAAGTCCAGAAATTCCATCAAAAATGCAGTAAAAGGATATCGTGAGATTAACTTGCGTGGAATGAAATTAGTGCGTGACGGAGGATATCTTGCTACTTGTTCCTGTTCTCATTTCATGGATTATGAATTGTTTACCAAGACGCTTCATCAGGCAGCAGCCAATGTACATAAACGTTTGCGTCAGGTAGAATTCCGTACACAAGCACCGGATCATCCAATTCTTTGGGCAGGTGAGGAAGAGTCTTATTATTTGAAGTTTTACATCTTTCAGGTGTGTGAGGAGAAATAAGCATGAATATATTAACAGCAGAACATCTGACAAAAGCATATACAGCGGAAAGAACCTTGCTGTCAGACGCGGCTTTTAGCCTTCAGGAAGGGGAAAAAGTCGGCGTTATCGGTGTGAACGGAATGGGCAAATCCACACTGTTAAAGATATTGGCAGGAGTGGAAGAACCGGATGAAGGAACCGTCATCATGGGAAATCATGTGAAAATGGCATATTTGGAACAGACTCCGGTATTTGAAGATACCCTGACCATTTTAAAGGCAGCATTGCGAGGATTAGACCAGCAGGACATGGTATTAGAAAGTGAAGCAAAGTCCATGTTGTATCAGCTTGGTTTTACGGATGTGGAGGAGACAGTAAAACACTTATCCGGTGGGCAGAAGAAGCGGATTGCCTTGGTAAACACGGTGTTACAACCGGTAGAAATCCTGATTTTGGACGAGCCGACGAACCACTTGGATAACGAAATGTCTCAGTGGTTAGAAGACTTTCTGGTAAAATTCAAAGGTGCAGTTGTCATGGTAACTCATGATCGTTATTTTTTAGACAGAGTAGTAGATAGAATTGTAGAAGTAGAACACGGAAATATTTACAGTTATCCGGGAAGCTACGCAGATTATGTGGGACTGAAAATGCAGCGTCAGAATATGGAATTGGCAAGTGAGCGGAAACGGAAAAGTATTCTGAAGAAAGAGCTGGCATGGCTGGCAAGAGGAGCGAGAGCCCGTTCCACCAAGCAAAAAGCTCACATTCAGCGAATAGAGGATATGTTGGCAGCAGATGGACCGATAGAAGAAACCAGTATAGAAATGACTTCTTTAGCTTCCCGTATGGGGAAGAAAACCATAGAAATCAATGGACTTTGCAAGTCATATGGAGAACGAAAACTCATTGATGATTTTACCTATATCTTTTTGAAAAATGATAGAATCGGAATTGTGGGACCAAATGGTTGCGGAAAATCCACCCTGTTAAAAATGATATTAGGACAGGTGATGCCGGATGCAGGAACCATTGAAATCGGAGAGACCATAAAGATAGGATATTTTTCACAGGATAATTCCCACATGGATGAATCTATGAAAGCCATTGAATATGTAAAAGAAGTGGCGGAATTTATTCAGACACCGGATGGAAAAATCAGTGCATCTGCATTGATGGAGCGGTTCTTGTTTGATGGCACTATGCAATGGACACCTATCGGAAAACTTTCCGGTGGAGAACGTAGAAGATTGTATCTGATGCGAATTTTGATGGGTGCACCCAATGTGTTGATTTTGGACGAGCCTACCAATGATTTGGATATTAAAACATTGACTATATTAGAGGATTACTTAGATTCCTTTGACGGAATTGTAAGTACCGTATCCCATGACCGTTATTTCCTGGAACGCTTGGTAAAGCGTATCTTTGCTTTTGAAGAAAATGGTCATTTGCAGCAGTACGAAGGCGGGTATCTGGATTACATCCGTGCAAGAAAAGAGAGACAGGAAAAGAGCGGTATCGGAAACGGAACGGTTGCAACAACCAAGAAGACAGAAGGAAAAACATCTCAGGAGGACAAGGCAAAACCGAATTATTCACCGAAAAAGTTAAAGTTTTCCTATAAAGAACAGCGGGAATATGAGACAATAGACGAAGACATTGCAAAACTGGAAGAAAAGGTAGAAAAATTAGAAGAAGAAATACAAAAAAATGCCACCAATAGCGTGAAATTAAGAGAATTGCTGGAAGACAAAGGAAAAGCAGAAATGCAATTAGAAGAAAAAATGGAACGCTGGGTATATTTAAATGATTTGGCAGAACAGATACAGGCACAGGGAAAATAAAAAATACCAATAGAAGTGAGGAAAAACAATGGATACGAAATTTCAAAAAAAGCATGAATCTGACATGACAGCAAAAGAAAAAAGGGAGTTAGAGCGAGAAAAATTAGCATCCATGCATGGCAAGGAGAAAATAGAGTATATTTTATCCTATTACAAGTTTCATATTGGTGTAGTGATTTTACTGATTCTTCTTGCAGTAGGTGTCACCCAGTGGATAGATGATTTTAAAGATGAAAATTATATCTATGCAACTGTGATTAATGCACCCAAAGAGAGCAAAGACATTATGAAGGATTTCCGAAAAAGTCTCGGGGATGAAGAAGAGCATCATAAGTATGTGCTAGATACCGATGTATTTCTTACACGGCAAAAGCCGGATCAGGAACCGAGTTTGGATTATACCGCACAAATGAAACTGTCTACGCAGGTGGGGTCAGCAAGTCTTGATTTAATGATTTGTCCGAAAACGGTCTATGATATGTATACAGGAGAGGATATGCTGTACAACATATCCGACCTTATGGGAGAAGATTTTGTGGAAGAACATAAGGATATTTGTACGTCAGATGCCATTATGGTACAGGACAATGAAGTGCTGAACAAATATAACCTTTTATTGGGAAATGAAGATATGTATTTGATTGTATTTCAATATAGCGAACATCCGGAAATTGACAAAGAATTTGTGGAATTTCTGATGAAATAGGAAGTGAGAACAATGGCAAAGAAGAAAGAAATTAAAACCAATGCGATGCGTATTTTAGATAAAAATAAGATAAAATATGAAGTGTTGCAGTACGAGTGTGATGAATTTATCGATGGTATTCACACAGCGGAAAAGACAGGAGCACCCATTGAACAGTCCTTTAAGACCTTAGTGCTTCAGGGAAAAAGCAAGCAGTATTATGTATTTGTTTTGCCTATTGCAGAAGAAATAGATTTAAAACATGCAGCACGATTGGTAGAAGAAAAATCCGTAGAAATGATACATGTAAAGGATATTACGGATATTACCGGGTATGTTCGAGGTGGATGCAGTCCATTGGGAATGAAAAAGAATTATCCGGTAATACTGCAAGAAGATGCCTGCAAGTATGATAAAATGTATATTAGCGGTGGAAGAATCGGAACTACCTTGTGTCTGAACCCACAGGATTTAATTCAGGTAACCGGAGCAAAAACAGGCAACTTTTTAGTATAATAGTAAAAATAAGGCATAAAAGCCTTTTCTTTTTCAGAGAATGGTATTATAATAGCGGGCAGGGAGCATAGGCTCCCTTACTTGCGTTTGTTAAGTAAAACAGAAATGAGGAAATATATGGCATATCAGATTATTACGGATGGTTCTTGTGATTTAGGAGCCGATATCCCAAAAGAAAAAGGAATCAGGGTAGTACCTTTTTATGTAACATTTGATGGAGTGAATTATAAAAAGGAAATAGAAGAAGTGGGCGTAAGAACCTTTTATCAGGAAATGGTGGACCACCCGAAAGTATTTCCAAAGTCATCGTTACCGTCAGTTCAGGATTATGCAGAAGTTTTTGAAGAGTATGCAAAAAAGGGACTGGATATGATTTGTCTTTGTATTACCACGAAGTTTAGTGGTTCTTACAATTCTGCCAAAACAGCGGCAGATATGATAAAAGACAATTATCAGGATATTCGTATTGAAGTAGTAGATACCACAGTAAACACCGTATTACAGGGATTGCTTGTGCTGGAAGTGGCGAGAATGCAGGAAAATGGTTTGACTTTTGAAGAAACCATAGCACAAATTGAACGCATTAAGTCTACCGGAAGAATTATATTTACTGTAGGAAATTATGAATATCTGATTCATGGTGGAAGAATCGGAAAAGTTATGGGAACAGCCGCTTCCACATTAGGAATTAAGCCGTTAATTATGTTACGGGAGGGAGAGATTTTTCCTACCGGAATTACCAGAAATCGAAACAAAGGAAAAAAGCGTCTGATTGAGCAGGCAAAAGACCATTTTGAGAAAATAGGAAAATCCCCGGATGATTATCAGATTGTGGTGGGATATGGATATGACCGTGAAGAAGCAGTAGAGTTTCGTGATGCATTACTTGCATCCATGAAGACTTATTCTAATATAAAAGATATAGATATTTTCCAAATCGGAGCAACCATTGGTGTGCATACCGGACCATATCCCATTGGTCTTGGTTTGATTCAAAAATACGATAGATAATAGTGGAGGAGTTATGCAGATTATTATAGTGGGTTGTGGAAATGTAGGAACAACATTGACAGAACAATTAAGCAAAGAAGGTCATAATATTACCGTGGTAGATACCAACGCTGCCAAGGTTGAGAATGTAGCAAATCGTTATGATGTAATGGGTATTGTAGGAAATGGAGCAAGTTTCCTGATACAAAAAGAGGCAGGTATTGATGCAGCAGATTTGATGATAGCAGTAACAACTTCTGACGAATTAAATCTTCTGTGTTGCCTGATTGCCAAAAAAGCAGGTGGATGACATACCATTGCCAGAGTGCGCAATCCGATTTACAATAAAGAAATTGCATTCATTAAGGAAGAATTGGGACTGTCCATGGTTATTAATCCGGAACAGGCAGCAGCCAACGAAATCGCAAGACTGTTAAAGTTCCCATCTGCGATTAAAGTAGATACCTTTGCCAAGGGAAAAGTAGAACTTTTAAAATGCAAATTATGCGAAAATTCTATTTTGGCAGGACGCCCATTAACAGATATATCAGCAAAACTTCACTGTGATGTACTGATATGTACCGTAGAACGTGGAGAGAAAGTATTTATTCCGTCCGGAAATTTTGAATTACAGGCAAAGGATGTTATTTCGGTAGTTGCTTCGCCAAAGAAGGCAAACGAATTTTTTAAGAAAATCGGAATGACCACCAACCGTATTAAAAACTGTATGGTTATCGGTGGAGGTGAGACCACATATTACCTTGCACAGCAGCTTCTGCCTATGGGAATTGAAGTAAAAATTGTGGAACAAAACAAAGCAAGATGTAATGAATTAAGTGAGCTTTTGCCACAGGCAATGATTATTTGCGGAGACGGAACGGAGCGTAGTCTGCTTCACGAAGAAGGAATCGAAAAGACACAGGCATTTGTTTCCTGGACAAACTTTGACGAAGAAAATATTATGTTGACTCTTTTTGCAAAAAGTATTTCTAAAGCAAAGAATGTAACAAAGGTTCATCGAATCGAGTATGACGAGATTATTGAAAACCTTGACTTGGGAAGTGTGCTATATCCGAAAAATATTACTGCTGAGTATATTATTCAGTATGTGCGAGCAATGCAAAATTCCATCGGAAGTAACATTGAAACATTATATCAGTTGATTGAAAATAAAGTAGAAGCATTGGAGTTTCGTGTACATGATCAGTCAGAGCTGATAGGAATTCCATTGAAAGAATTACGATTGAAAGATGATTTATTGTTGGCATGTATTAATCGTCGTGGAAAAATTATTACTCCGGGTGGACAAGATACCATTGAAATAGGGGATACCGTTATCGTAGTAACAACAAATCGTGGATTCCATGATTTGAAGGATATTCTAAAATAGGCAAGGAAGGAATGGAGTAGAGGAATGAATTATTCAATTATTAGGTATATTCTTTGCTGGGTGTTAGAATTTCAGGCATTGTTTTTGGCATTGCCTTGTATTGTTGCAGTCTGTTATGGTGAAAAACAGGGATGGATGTTTCTTTTTGTGGCAGTGGGATGTTTTGCGGTAGGTGCGTTAGGTAGACTAAAAAAAGCCAAAAGTGACGTTTTTTATGCACGAGAGGGATTCGTAACAGTTTCTTTAAGCTGGATTATTATGAGTCTTACCGGTGCATTACCGTTTTTTCTTACCGGTGAGTTTGATACCTATACCGATGCATTGTTTGAAACAATTTCCGGTTTCACTACTACCGGAGCCAGTATATTAAGTGATGTAGAAGCATTGTCCCGTTGTACCATGTTCTGGAGATGCTTTACACACTGGATTGGCGGTATGGGCGTATTGGTACTGATATTAGCAGTATTGCCTTTGGCAGGTGGCTATAACATGTACCTGATGCGGGCAGAAAGTCCGGGACCTACCGTTGGAAAATTAGTACCGCGAGTGCGTCATACGGCAAGAATCCTGTATGAAATGTATGTATTAATGACAATCGTGGAAATCATTACATTGTTATTGGCAGGAATGCCATTGTATGACTCTATCACATTGTCTTTTGGTACTGCCGGTACCGGAGGTTTTGGACTGTTAAATACCGGAGCCGCGGAATACACTGCAACCGTACAGATTATACTTACTGTATTTATGATATTATTCGGAATTAACTTTAACGTCTACTTCCTGATTCGGGAGCGAAAAGGGCTGGCAGCGTTAAAACACGAAGAAATGAGGTACTATTTAGGAGTTATTGCAGTAGCAATACTTTTAATTACCGTGAATGTAAGAGAGTTTTTCACAACGATTGGAGAGACCGTACGTCATGTGGCGTTTCAGGTTGCATCCATTATTACCACTACGGGATTTTCCACGACGGATTTTAATAAGTGGCCGGAATTTTCTAAGTTTATATTGGTAATATTGATGTTTGTAGGAGCATGTGCAGGAAGTACCGGAGGCGGAATTAAAATATCCCGTGTGATGATTATGGCAAAGCTTGCGAAAAATGAGTTTTCTCATTTGATTCATCCTAAGCGGGTGCGCCAGATTTCTTTAGAAAAGCATGTGGTGACTAAGGAAACGCTGCGTTCTATTTCTGTATTTTTCATTGCGTATACATTTATTTACGCAGCATCCGTATTGTTGATTTCGTTGGATAATTTGGACTTTACCACGAATTTTACAGCAGTAGCGGCAACCTTAAATAATATTGGACCGGGACTTGGAATGGTAGGACCAACGTCTAACTTTTCCGTATATTCAGATCCGGCAAAGTATGTTTTGATGTTTGATATGCTTGCAGGACGTTTGGAATTGTTCCCAATGTTATTATTATTTGCACCATCAACCTGGAAACGCAATTAAAAAGGAAGTGTTACATATGCGTCAGATGGAATTTAAAATGGAACGAACAGGATTGCTAAAAGAAGGGGATGTTTTACCTATTACAGAGGGAAAACTCCCTACTTCTTATTATTATACTTTAGGTAAGGCGTATGCCATGTCGGCAAACTATACCTTTAGTGAGCGTTTGAAATCAAGAGAAGGAAAAGTAGTAAAAGTACATGAGACACCGAAAGGGTTCTTTGTGACAGTGGAATTTGATGAATAGGAAGGCATATATGGAGTCAAGAGTTGCAATTATCGGAATTATTGTAGAAGAAGCAACTTCCGTAGATGAATTGAACCGTATTTTACATGAATATGGGGAGTACATTATTGGAAGAATGGGAATCCCGTATCAAAAAAAGGGAATCAATATTATTAGTATTGCAGTGGATGCACCGCAGGATGTAATCAGTGCGCTGGCAGGAAAACTTGGAAAGTTGCCGGGAGTTAGCAGTAAAGCGGTATATTCCCCGCGAAAGGAGAAAAGCAATGGGATTAAATAGTACACCTTCTGCGGAAAGGGTACATATTGGCTTTTTCGGAAGAAGAAATGCAGGAAAATCCAGCGTGGTGAATGCAGTCACCGGACAAGAACTGGCAGTAGTTTCGGAAGTAAAAGGAACGACCACAGACCCGGTACAAAAGGCAATGGAATTACTTCCTATGGGACCGGTGGTAATTATTGATACACCGGGAATTGATGATGAAGGAACGCTGGGAGAACAGCGAGTACGAAAGACCAAACAGATTTTAAATAAAACAGATGTTGCAGTTTTGGTGGTAGATAAAACCGTAGGGATTACAGGGGTAGAAGAAGAACTACTTCACATTTTTCAAGAAAAAAAGATTCCCTATGTAGTTGCCTTTAATAAACAGGATTTGCCACAAGGTAGTGTTCCTGATGAGGAATACGCAATTGCAGTTAGTGCCAAAACAGGGTTTCAGATAGCAGAATTAAAGGAAAAAATTGCAAGACTTGCTATTACAGAAGAACCTAAATTAAAGATTGTGGGAGATATTATCAAACCTTCCGATTTTGTAGTGCTGGTCGTACCAATTGACAAGGCGGCACCAAAAGGAAGACTGATATTACCACAACAGCAGACGATTCGGGATATTTTAGAGTCCGATGCTACGGCCATTGTGGTGAAGGAATACGAACTGCGTGAGACGTTAGAGCAGTTGGGAAAAAAGCCGTCAATGGTAATTACAGACAGTCAGGTTTTTGCAAAGGTTAGCGCAGATACGCCAAGAGATATTCCACTTACCTCTTTTTCTATTTTATTTGCAAGATACAAAGGAAATCTTCAGACAGCAGTACAAGGAGCGGCAGCAATAGAGAGCTTAAGAGACGGCGATAAAGTACTGATATCAGAGGGGTGTACCCATCATCGCCAATGTGATGACATTGGTTCGGTAAAGATTCCAAGATGGTTAAAAAATTATACAGGAAAAGAACTTCAAATTGAATTGAGCTCGGGAACAGAATTTCCGGAAGATTTATCCAAATATAAGTTGATTATTCATTGTGGTGGTTGCATGTTAAACGAGCGAGAAATGAAATATCGTCAGAAATGTGCAGGAGACCAGAATGTACCGATTACCAATTATGGAATTGCCATTGCTTATATGCAGGGGATTTTAAGGCGCAGTGTTGAAATGTTTCCGCATATTTTAGCCGAGTTGCCAGAGGAGTAGAAGTCAGATGGAAAAGTTATATGGAGAACAGACCAAACTGGCAGAGGAGAACTTTCGACTAGAAGGGAAAAAAGTAAATACGGGCTTGATTTATGCCATAATACAGGTGAAGAAAGCAGTGGCAGTCACATATCAGAAGCTGCTTTCAGATAAAAAAGAATTATATGAAGCAATGGAAAAATCCTGCGACTTATTGCTACATGGGATAGAAAAGAACAATATAGAAGGAATGTCGGTGGAAAAAGTCTTTGTGACAGATGCGTTGCAAGGTGGTGCAGGAACTTCTACTCATATGAATGTGAATGAGGTTTTGGCGAGTTTCACCCAAAAGGAACTGAAAAATAAGCAACAAGTACATCCGTTAGATGATATGAATCGTGGACAGTCAACGAATGATGTATATCCTACTGCCCTTCGTATTGCAGCGATTCAGCGATTGCGGGAATTAAGCGAAGAATGTGCAAAGCTTCAGACTGCTTTACAGGAAAAGGAAAATCAATACGATGGTATTAAGAAGCTTGGACGTACAGAGCTGATGGATGCGGTTCCCATCACACTTGGAAATGAATTTGGAGCCTATGCACAGGCAGTCGCCAGAGACCGTTGGCGGCTTTATAAAGTAGAAGAACGTCTGCGACAGACCAATTTAGGCGGAACAGCGGTAGGGACCGGAATAGGAAACAGTCATAAGTATCAGGCATTGGTAATCGAAAACTTGCGGGATATTACCGGGATTGGATTGGCAAGGGCAGAATATCCTATGGATATGACACAGAATCAGGATGTATTTGTGGAAGTATCCGGACTGTTAAAGGCACTGGCAGTCAATCTTACCAAGATAGCCAATGATTTTCGACTTATGAACAGTGGACCGGATGGTGGATTTGGAGAAATCCGTCTGGCAAAAATGCAGGCAGGAAGTACCATTATGCCGGGAAAAGTAAATCCGGTTATGGCAGAAATGACCATGCAGGTTTCCATGAAGGTAATGGCAAATGATACGGCAATTACCATGGCGGCAGCCCATGGAGAATTTGAATTAAATGCCTTTTTGCCATTAATAGCAGATTGCCTGTTAGAAAGTCTGGAATTATTAACAGGAACTGTAAGACTGTTTCGGGAAAAATGTGTAAAAACATTAGAAGCAAGAGAAGAACAGTGTAAAAAACAATTAGAAAATTCCCATGCATTTGCAGTGGAATATATAGAAAAGCTGGGCTACGATAAGGTGGCAGAGCTGGTAGAGACTTCTGGCAGTGATGTAGAAGCCTTGCGGAAAAAACTGGAAGAGAAGGACAGGGACGAATAAAAAGTTGTAATCGGGAGGAAAAAAGGAAGCGGAAGGGGTTCCGCATAAAACACAGAGGAGAAAAGTTATGGAAAAATTAGTGCCAAAGCTGTTTACAACCATGAAAAATTACAGCAAAGAACAATTTGTAAAAGATGTGATTGCAGGAATTATTGTGGCAATTATCGCATTGCCATTGTCAATCGCATTAGCATTAGCATCCGGTGTGACACCGGAAAAGGGAATTTACACTGCAATTACAGCAGGATTTGTGATTTCCTTTTTAGGAGGTTCCCGCGTACAGATTGCAGGACCAACAGCAGCATTTGCAACCATTGTAGCAGGAATCGTAGCCAGAAATGGTATGGAAGGACTGATTGTCGCAACCATTATGGCAGGAATTATTTTGATTCTTATGGGATTATTACGTCTTGGAAATCTGATTAAGTTTATTCCTTATACGATTACAACCGGATTTACCAGCGGAATCGCTATTACCATTTTAGTAGGGCAGATTAAGGACTTTTTAGGGCTTACCGTAGTGACAAAGCAGCCATTAATTGCCACTACCGATAAGTTAAAAGCAGTATTTCGTTTTATTGATACATTTAACTGGCAGGCATTTTTAGTAGGAATGGTATGTCTGGCAATTTTAATCTTTTGGCCATATTTACCGGGAATTTGCAAGAAAATTCCACCATCACTTATTGCAGTTTTAGTAGGAATCGGAATGGTAAGCGGATTAGGAATGAAAGTAAATACCATCGGAGATTTGTATGAGATTTCCAGTGACCTTCCAAAGTTTGCTCTTCCAAGTTTTTCTTTTGGCATGGTGCAGGATTTATTGCCGGATGCATTTACCATTGCAATTCTTGCAGCCATTGAATCTTTGTTATCTTGTGTAGTGGCAGATAGTATGGTAAACGGACGACATCGTTCCAACATGGAATTGATTGCACAGGGAGCCGGAAATATTACTTCTGCATTATTTGGTGGAATTCCGGCAACAGGAGCAATCGCAAGAACCGCAGCCAATGTAAAAAATGGCGGACGTACTCCGGTTGCGGGAATGGTACATGCAGTTACGTTACTGTTAATCTTAGTTGTATTAATGCCTTATGCAGCATTGATTCCAATGCCTGCCATTGCGGCAATCTTATTTATGGTAGCTTATAATATGAGTGAATGGAGAAAATTCCTTCATTTGTTAAAAACTTCACCAAAGAGTGACATTATTGTATTAGTTTCCACATTTGTATTAACCGTTGTATTTGACTTAGTAGTAGCAATCGAAGTAGGAATTGTATTGGCAGCCATGTTGTTTATGAAGCGCATGAGCGAAGAAACAGAAGTGGAAGGATGGAAATATGTGGATGAAGAGGATGATAATGACCCGGATAGTATTTCCTTAAGAGTTGTGCCAAAGGGAACCATTGTATATGAAATCAGTGGACCATTATTCTTCGGTGCAGCAGATAAAATTCTGAAAATTTCCTTAGAAGAGGCAGATAAGTGTCTGGTACTTCGTATGCGAAGCGTAAATGCCATTGATGCAACTGCAATGCATTCTTTAGAAGAATTGTATAAACAATGCGTAAGAAAAAATATTACCTTGGTATTTTCACATGTGAATGAGCAACCAATGAAAGTAATGGAAAAAGACCAATTTGTAGAACAGGTAGGAAGAGAAAACTTCTGTGTACATATCGATGATGCCTTAGAGCGCGCAAAACAGGTATGCGAAAACTAGAAGAAAAATAAGTAAGGCGAACAAAAGCAAAGAAAGCAAATAGAAGGAAGCAAAAGGGGAAGGTTATCATGCAAAGACACATTTTGGTGGTGGATGATGAAAAAGAAGTGGCAGATTTGTTGGAACTGTATCTTTCTAACGAAGGGTATGCGGTGCACAAATTTTACAATGGAACAGAAGCACTGGAATGTGTCAAACATCAGGAATTGGAACTGGCATTGCTGGATATCATGCTACCGGATGTGGATGGATTTAAATTGTGCAGAGAAATCCGAAAAGAACATTTTTTCCCGATTATCATGCTGACTGCCAAGGTGGAAGATGTAGATAAAATCAATGGATTGATGCAGGGAGCAGATGATTATATTACCAAGCCCTTTAATCCCTTAGAGGTAGTGGCAAGGGTGAAAACCCAGTTGCGCAGGTATTGCAATTATAATCCATTGGGTGAAAAAATGTCAGCCTCCAGACCACAGGAAGAATTGGATATTCGAGGACTGATTATCAATAAAAATACACATGAGTGTAGCTTATATGGAAAGAAAATTGAATTGACTCCAAGAGAATTTTCCGTTCTCTGGTACTTAGGAGAAAGACAGGGAGAAGTAGTTCCTTCAGAAGAATTATTTGAAGCAGTGTGGAAGGAAAAATATCTGGATAATAACAATACCGTGATGGCACATGTAGGGCGATTGCGGGAAAAGTTACAGGATTCCTATCAAAATCATAAATTTATAAAAACAGTCTGGGGGGTAGGATATACCATTGAAAAATAAAGCAGATATCAAAGAAGCTATTTTACATCGCTTTTTCGGGAAAATGCTCCGAGCCGGAGTGATTTATATGATTCTTCTGGTGGTAGGACTATTTTGGGCAAAATCCGTACTGGAAAGCCGTATATGGCACACAGGGGATATGTTTTACTGGCAATTCCATTGGATACAGGACAACCAGATTCTTTTTGTGATATTGCTCTTTTTAGCCGGAATTTTACTTTTGGGCGGTTTTTATTGGATTCGCTTACTGAATTGTTTTCAGGAAGTAATGGATGCAATGGAGCAGATTCCGGAAGGAAAAGAACCCATACGTCTGCGGAGAGATTTGTTAGAAGCAGAGTACTATATGAATGAGATTATGGCAGATATTAAGCGAAATAAGCAGTTGGCAAAGGAAGCGGAACAGCGAAAAAATGACCTGGTAGTGTATCTTGCCCATGATTTAAAGACACCACTGACTTCTGTAATCGGTTATTTAACATTACTGAAGGAAGAACGGCAGATTTCACCGGAGTTGCAGGAAAAGTATTTAGCAATATCCTTAGATAAGGCAGAGCGATTAGAAGAGTTAATTAATGAATTCTTTGAAATTACACGATTTAATCTGACCCATATCGAGTTGGAAAAGTCCAGTATTTCTCTGAAAATGATGTTAGAACAGATTGTATATGAATTTCAGCCCATGTTTTCGGAAAAACAGTTGACGTGTGAGCTGCAAGTAGAACCGGAAGACTTAAAACTACTGTGTGATGGTGATAAGATGCAGCGTGTCTTTGACAATTTGTTACGAAATGCAGTGTTTTACTGTTACGAGAAAAGCACAATTTATATAATTGCAAGAAAACAAAAAGATACCATACGAGTACAAATAGAAAATCAGGGAACAGAGATTCCAAAGGAAAAATTAGAACGCATCTTTGAACAGTTTTTCCGACTGGATAGTGCCAGAAGCAGTCGAGGCGGCGGAGCAGGACTGGGACTTGCCATTGCAAAAGAGATTGTAGAACTGCATCAGGGAAAGATTTGGGCAGAAAGTGCAGGAGAAAAAACAAGATTTGTGATAGAATTTCCAATAGAATAAATCTTCATAAAATTTTAAGAAATATGCGAGAAAAAGCGCAAAAACCAAAATACTTCTTTTCTTATAATAGAATCCAGAAAAAGAGATTTTAGAAAAAGAAAGGAAGTATTTTTATGTCAACAGGAAATCGTGCCTATCCCACTCCCAGGGGTTCAGCTATAATTAGAAAAAGAAGAAGGCGCAGACAACGGATTCGGAGATTAAAAAAATTTTTGGCAGTGCTGGTGGGAATATTTTTAATTTATAAAGGAGTTAGCATTTTCGGAGCAGATATCATAGAAAAAGTGATGGGGAAGATAAAAGGAGAGGACTTACGGGTAGAGAGATTTATAGAAAAACAAGAAAACAGTAATAGTCAGGAATATCCGCAAGAATTGTTAGAACTTTTAGAAAAAAATCCGGAGACCTATGATTTTGTAACAAGCTATCCTGATAGGAGTAAGTATCAAGGGAAGGTGATTGATGTCAGCGACGAAGTGAAAGAGGGACAGGTTCCTCTATTTTTGCAGTGGGACAGACGATGGGGATATGATGGCTATGGAAGTGAAATGATTGCGCTGGCAGGATGTGGACCTACCTGTATGTCAATGGCTTATACCTATCTTACGGGCGAAACGGATATGAACCCAAGAGAGATGGCAGAATTTGCAGAGGAAAATAATTATAATACAGAGGCTGGGACAAGCTGGAACTTTTTTACGGATGGCGCGGAGCAGTTAGGATTAAAAGGGGCAGAAATTGGGCTTGATGAAGCAAAAATGAAAGAAGTGTTGGATGAAGGAAAAGTGATTATTTGTAGTATGCGGCCGGGAGATTTTACTACCACAGGACATTTCATCTTGATTCGAGGATATGACGCAAAAGGATTTTTGGCAAATGATCCAAATAGTGAAGAAAACAGTGGAAAACATTGGAGCTATGACAGGTTACAGCCGCAAATAAAATGTCTGTGGTCAATAGAATAGGATTTCCGGTCTAGACCAGAGTAAGCTGTCGTGCTAAAATAGTCCTAAAAAGAAACGAAGATAAAAAGGAGACAGCAATGCAGTATCAGGCAATAATTTTTGATTTTGACTATACATTGGGAGATTCTACCGAAGGGATTGTGGTAAGTGCAAATGATGCATTAGAAAAAATGGGATATCCAATGGCAAGTCGGGAGGCCATCCGAAGAACCATTGGGTTGTCCTTGCCGGAAACCTATCAGGTATTAACCGGTGACAAAGAGCCGGAAAAGGGAGAAACATTTCGGCGGTATTTTGTAGAAAAAGCAGACGAGGTTATGACAGAAAACTCAGAGTTATATCCAGATGCAAGAAATATTTTAGCGTATTTAAAGGAAAATGGAGTGCGTGTTGCAATAGTCACAACCAAGTTTGATTATCGAATTGAGGGAATATTGAAAAAATGTCAGGCAACAGAGTATGTGTCTAAGATAGTGGGTGGCAATAATGTGTCCAATCCAAAGCCTGACCCAGAGGGAACCTTAAAAGTGTTAGCGGATTGGGGACTTGCAAAAAATGAAGTCCTTTATGTGGGAGACAGTTTGGTAGATGCAAAAACAGCACAAAGTGCAGGAGTTCCCTTTGCGGCAGTTACAACCGGAACTACCACGAAAGAAGATTTTTTGCCATATGAAAAAGTGGGAGTGTTTGCGAACTTAACAGAACTTATGACTGTATTATAGAAGAAGTAAAAGCATCGAAGGAGTATAGAAAAAGCACATGATGATTTGTGGTAATTACAATCATCATGTGCTTTTTAAAATATATGAATTATCTCTTAGTCTTAACAGATGCCTCTACAAATCCTTTGAATAATGGATGAGGACGGTTTGGTCTGGATTTTAATTCCGGATGAGCCTGAGTGGCAATGAACCAAGGATGATCTGGAATTTCAATCATTTCTACGATTCTTCCATCGGGAGAAAGACCGCATAATTTTAATCCATTTTCGGTAAGGGCTGCACGGTAATCATTGTTAAATTCATAACGATGACGATGACGTTCTTCAATATGTTCAGAACCATATACCTGATATGCCTTGGAGGTCTTGTCCAGTACACAAGGATAAGAACCAAGACGTAAGGTACCACCGATATCTTCTACACCGTTCTGGTCCGGCATAAGAGCGATAACAGGATGAGTGGTCTGTGGGTCTAACTCGATACTGTGTGCATCATTAAATTTGCAGACATGTCTGGCATATTCAATAATGGCAACCTGCATACCAAGGCAAAGGCCAAGGTATGGAACTTTATGTTCACGGGCATATTTTGCAGCAGTAATCATACCTTCTACACCACGGTCACCAAAACCACCGGGAACAATAATACCCTGTGCAGTGCCTAATACTTCATCTACATTGTATTCGTTTAATAATTCAGAATCTACCCATTTAATATTTACAGTAGCGCGTTCTGCAATACCACCGTGTTTCAAAGCTTCTACAACGGAAATATAAGCGTCGTGAAGCTGTGTATATTTTCCGACTAAAGCAATTTCCACTTCCTGAGTTGGGTGACGTAATGCATCTACCATTTCGGTCCAGTCGCTTAAGTCTGGTTCCGGACAATCTAAATGGAGACAGTCACAGGCAACCTGAGCTAAGTGTTCTTTTTCCATAGCAAGTGGTGCTTCATATAAATATTCCACATCCAGATTCTGAAGTACGTTCTGATTTGGTACATTACAAAACAGTGCAATCTTATCTTTTAATCCCTGATCTAATGGCTGTTCAGAACGGCAAACAATAATATCCGGCTGAATTCCCATTCCCTGTAATTCCTTAACACTTGCCTGAGTAGGCTTTGTTTTCATTTCTCCGGAAGCATGGAGGTATGGAATCAAAGTAACGTGAATTAAAATTGCATTTTCATGTCCTACTTCATGCTGGAACTGACGAATAGATTCTAAGAAAGGCTGGCTTTCGATATCTCCAACAGTTCCACCAACTTCAATGATGGCAAGCTGGGTTTCTTCCGTTGTAAAGTCACGATAAAAACGACTCTTGATTTCATTGGTGATATGAGGAATTACCTGAACAGTTCCTCCACCATAATCGCCACGGCGTTCCTTCTGAAGTACAGACCAGTATACCTTACCGGTAGTTACGTTAGAATTTTTATTCAGGCTTTCATCAATAAAACGTTCATAATGTCCTAAGTCCAAGTCAGTTTCTGCGCCGTCATCGGTAACGAAAACTTCTCCATGTTGAATCGGGTTCATAGTTCCGGGGTCAATATTGATGTATGGGTCAAATTTTTGCATAGTGACCTTGAATCCACGGGCTTTTAACAGACGACCTAAGGAAGCAGCGGTAATTCCCTTACCGAGTCCAGATACAACACCACCGGTGACAAAGACGTATTTTACGGGCATAGGTAGTTCCTCCTTTATATATATGTGTATAATTTTGTACTCAATAACCCATATATTATACTACCATGTTTTCAAGAATGCTAGAACTTTTTAAAAAAACTTTTTATAAGAAAAAAAGAAGTTTAGAAAAACTTAATAAATATGAAGAAAAGTTTAGGAAGAATATATTGATTTTCCTAGAGAATAAACATATAATAATAAGCGTATCGCCGATAGAAGATGCGGTATGTTTAGGAGGAAATAAATGGAGAACAAAGGAAATAATAACAATAATGGCGGTGGGAATAATAATGGCAAAGGCGGTAATAACAAGAATGGAATGACAATTTTAATCTTTTGTCTGACCGCATTGCTGGTATTGTTCTTTGTAAGCATGTTGAATAGCTGCGTGAATAAGGCATTGAATCAGGAAATTTCATATTCCAAGTTTTTGGAAAAAGTAGAAAATGACGAAGTGAAGAGTGTTGTTTTTGATAAGGGAAAGATTCAGATAGAAACAACCGATAATGGGAATAAAAGTGCTCTTCCGAAAATTACTTATTACACAGCGCAGTTAAATGATGATAGTTTGATACCATTGTTAAAAAAACACAATGTAGATATGTCAGGAACCATAGAAGATGTATCTTCTGCAATCCTTTGGAACATATTAAGTTATATTATTCCATTGGCATTGGTTTGGGTACTGCTGTACTTCTTAATTTTCCGCAAGATGGGAAGCGGCGGAATGATGGGTGTAGGAAAGACTACAGCCAAAGTTTATGTAGAAAAGTCCACGGGAGTTACATTCAAAGATGTAGCCGGACAGGACGAAGCAAAGGAATCCCTGCAAGAAGTTGTTGACTTTTTGCATAATCCGAAGAAATATACCGATATTGGAGCAAAGCTTCCAAAGGGTGCATTGCTTGTAGGACCTCCGGGAACAGGTAAGACTTTGTTGGCAAAGGCAGTAGCCGGAGAGGCAAAAGTACCGTTTTTCTCATTAGCAGGTTCAGACTTTGTAGAAATGTTCGTAGGTGTGGGTGCATCCCGTGTAAGAGATTTGTTCAAGGAAGCACAAAAGCAGGCACCATGTATCATATTTATTGATGAAATTGATGCAATCGGTAAGAGTCGAGACAGCCGATACGGTGGAAACGATGAACGTGAGCAGACTTTGAATCAGTTGTTGGCAGAAATGGATGGATTTGATACCTCTAAGGGACTTTTGATTTTGGCAGCAACGAACAGACCGGAAGTTTTGGATAAGGCTTTATTAAGACCGGGACGTTTTGACCGTAGAATTATTGTAGATAAGCCGGATTTGAAGGGAAGAGTAGAGACTCTGAAAGTACATGCCAAGAATGTATTGATGGATGACAGCGTAGACTTAGAGGCAATTGCATTGGCAACCTCCGGTGCAGTTGGTTCCGATTTGGCAAATATGATTAATGAAGCTGCAATTAATGCAGTAAAAAATGGAAGAAAATATGTAACTCAGGCAGATTTATTTGAATCTGTAGAAGTGGTTATTGCAGGTAAAGAGAAGAAAGACCGTATCATGGGACCAAAAGAAAAGAAAATGGTTGCATACCATGAAGTGGGTCATGCTTTGGTAACTGCATTACAAAAGGATGCAGAGCCGGTGCAGAAGATTACCATTGTACCAAGAACCATGGGAGCATTGGGATACACGATGCAGGTACCGGAAGAAGAAAAATACCTGATGACTAAGAATGAGTTGATTGCCCATCTGGTTACTTATATGGGTGGTCGTGCCGCAGAAGAGATTGTATTTGATTCGGTAACAACCGGTGCATCTAATGATATTGAACAGGCAACTAAAATGGCACGAGCTATGGTGACTCAGTATGGTATGTCAGAGAAGTTCGGATTGATGGGATTAGTAACGGTTGAAAATCAATACTTAGACGGACGTGCAAGTCTCAATTGCGGAGAAGAAACAGCAGCTCAGATTGATCAGGAAGTCATGAAGATTTTGAAAGAAAGCTATGACGAAGCAAAGAGACTTTTAACAGAGAATAGAGATATTTTAGATGAAGTTTCAGATTATCTGTATCAGCACGAGACGATTACAGGTAAGGAATTTATGCAGATTTTCCGCAGAATGAAGGGAATTCCGGAGCCGGAGGAAAAGACTGAGGCGGAAAAAGCAGCAGAGCAATTCCAGGCAGAGGAAAAACAGGCAGAAGAAAAGCAGGCAGAACAAAAACAAACAGAGAAAAAGCCGGAAGAAAACAAAGAGGAAGTTTCGGTAGAAAAAGAGGAATCTGCAAAACCGGAAGAGAAGCCGGAAGAGAAGCCGGAAGAAAAACCGGAAGTGGTAGAAGTAGCAGAACCGGAAGAGAAAACTGAGACAACAGAAGAAAAGCCGGAAAAACAGCAGGTAGAAGCAAAAACAGAAGAAAAACCGGTTCAGACAGTAGAAAAACAGCCGGAACAAAAAGCTGCATTTGTTTCACCAAAACCGAAGGAAGATGAAGATTATCTGGATAAATTATTAAAAGGAATGAAATAATGTTTGATATTCAGGAAGAATTGAAGAAACTCCCACAGAAACCGGGAGTGTATATCATGCATGATGCAGACGATACGATTATCTATGTGGGGAAGGCAATCAGTCTTCGCAATCGTGTCCGTCAGTATTTTCGCCCAAGTCATGACGAAGGAATTCGAAAAGACCAGATGGTGAAGCAGATTGCAAGATTTGAATACATTATTACCGATTCAGAACTGGAAGCCTTGATATTGGAATGCAATCTAATCAAGGAACATCGACCAAAATATAATACGATGTTACGGGATGATAAGTCGTATCCTTATATTAGAGTGACTCTGGGAGAAGCTTTTCCCAGAGTCCTCTTTTCACGTCAGATGAAAAAAGACAAATCTCGTTATTTTGGTCCTTATACCAGTGCCGGAGCAGTAAAAGATACCATAGAGTTATTAAGAAAAATCTACCAGTTGCGTACTTGTAATCGTACACTTCCAAGAGATACCGGCAAGGACAGACCATGCCTGAATTATCATATTCATCAGTGTATGGCACCTTGTCAAGGTTATATCAGTCAGGAAGAGTATCGCAAGCGAATCGATAAGGCAATCGAATTTTTAAACGGAAACTATCAGCCGGTATTAAAGGAATTAGAAGAAAAGATGCAACAGGCATCGGAAAATCTGGAATTTGAAAAAGCAATCGAATACCGAGAACTTTTGAATAGTGTAAAACAGGTAGCACAAAAGCAGAAAATCACCAACTCAGACGGAGAAGATAAGGATGTTATTGCCATAGCATCAGATAGAGAAGATGCAGTGGTGCAGGTATTTTTTGTGCGGGATGGAAAACTAATCGGAAGAGATCACTTTCATGTACGAGTAGGAAGTGATGATACAAAAAGTCAGGTATTAGCAGAGTTTATCAAACAGTTTTATGCAGGAACACCTTTTATTCCAAAAGAAATTATGCTACCGGAAGAAATAGGAGAGGCAGATGTTATCAGTCAATGGCTCACAGAGAAACGAGGACAAAAGGTTTATATCCGTGTACCGAAAAAAGGTAGCAAGGAAAAACTGGTAGAACTGGCAGCGAAAAATGCGGCAATGGTATTAAGTCAGGATAAGGAAAAAATCAAGCGTGAAGAAGGCAGAACCATTGGAGCATTGAAAGAGATTGCAGGACTTTTGGAGATGGAACATTTAAGCCGTATTGAAGCATTTGATATTTCCAATATTAATGGATTTGAGACAGTAGGTTCCATGATTGTCTATGAAAAAGGAAAGCCAAAGCGAAGTGATTATCGTAAGTTTAAGTTGAAAACCATTACAGGACCGGATGATTATGGTTCCATGTACGAAGTGCTTACCCGAAGATTTACACATGGTATGCGGGAACGCGCAGAACGCAAAGAGCAAAACTTAGAACAAGAATATGGAAGTTTTACCAAATTTCCGGATTTGATTATGATGGATGGTGGAAAAGGTCAGGTAAATGTGGCGTTAAAAGTACTGGATGAATTGAAACTGAACATTCCGGTATGTGGTATGGTAAAGGATGATAATCATAGAACACGCGGGTTATACTATAATAATCAGGAAATTCCTATCGAAAAAAGCAGCGAAGGATTCAAACTGATAACCAGAGTGCAGGACGAAGCCCATCGATTTGCCATTGAATACCACAGATCATTGCGTAGCAAAGAGCAGGTACACTCTGTATTGGATGATATTCCGGGAATTGGACCAGCCAGAAGAAAGGCATTAATGCGCCGCTTCTTATCACTGGATGCCATTCGTGAGGCAGATATAGAAACACTGGCACAGGTAGATGCCATGAATGAACAGTCAGCACGGGCAGTTTATGAATTTTTCCATCCCTCAGATAGTTGAAGAAGTGGGGCTTCTATGCTAAAATAAGGAAAGTATATAACAAAAACTGGAAACGTTCCAGGAAGGAGAAAAAGTATGACAGGTGTAAGCATAAAAAAAATCATTGATAAAATGAAATTAAAGGTTTTAAATCCAGAGGTAGATGTAAAGTCAAGATATGTTACAGTTGCAGATGTAAACCGTCCGGCATTACAGCTTACCGGATATTTTGAACATTTTGAAAAAGATAGAGTAGAAATTATCGGTATGGTAGAATACACTTACCTGCAAAAATTAGGAGAAAATGAAAAACTCGATATATATAAAAAGTTTTTCTCCTATGACATTCCTTGTGTTATATTTTCCCGAAACTTACAGCCGGATGAGGACTTATTGCGAATTGCCACAGAGAATAACACACCGGTGTTGTCTACGGATTACGCAACTTCTTCCTTTGTAGCAGAGCTGATTTATTACTTAAAGGAAGAACTTGCACCTTGTATTTCCATCCACGGTGTATTGGTAGACGTATACGGCGAAGGTCTTTTGATTACAGGAGAAAGCGGAATCGGAAAGAGTGAAGCTGCACTGGAATTAATAAAAAGAGGACATCGTCTGGTAAGTGATGATGTAGTAGAAATTCGTAAAATTAATGAGCATACCTTAGTGGGAACTGCACCGGATATTACCCGTTACTTTATCGAGTTACGTGGAATCGGAATTATTGATGTAAAGACTTTGTTTGGCGTAGAGTGTGTAAAGGAAAAACAAAATATCGACTTGGTAATTAAACTGGAAGACTGGAAGAAAGAAAATGAATATGACCGTCTGGGATTAGAGGAAGAATATACAGAATTTTTAGGTAATAAAGTTGTATGTCATTCTCTGCCGATTCGTCCGGGACGAAATCTTGCGGTTATTTGTGAATCTGCCGCAGTTAATCACAGACAAAAGAAGATGGGATATAATGCCGCACAGGAATTATATCGCCGTGTTCAGGCAAATCTGCAAAAAAACAGTGACGATGACGAGAATGAAGAATAAGATATAGACAGAAGAGAGGAACTAAAAAAATGGAAAGAAAAAATGCATGGGAAAAGTATCCGGAAGGAAAAAGAGAAGAAGTATTTACTTTTGCGGAAGGATACAGAAAATTTATATCTGATTGCAAAACAGAAAGAGAATGTGTAAGAGAATTAATTGCGCAGGCACAGCAGGCAGGATTTGAAAATCTGGATGATGTAATTACAGCAGGAAAGACATTAAAAACCGGAGATAAAGTATATGCACAAAATATGGGAAAGACCCTGGCATTGTTTGTGATTGGAAAACAGCCATTAGAAAAGGGAATGAACATTTTAGGAGCACATATTGATTCCCCAAGACTAGATTTAAAACAAAATCCATTATATGAAGATACTGATATGGCATTATTAGATACTCACTATTATGGTGGAGTAAAGAAATATCAGTGGGTAACACTTCCATTAGCATTACACGGTGTGGTAGTAAAAAAAGATGGAACAGTTATCAATGTAAGCATCGGTGAAAAGGAAGATGATCCGGTATTTGGTATCAGCGATTTGTTGATTCATCTTGCAGGAGAGCAGATGGAGAAAAAGGCTGCCAAAGTAATAGAAGGAGAACAGCTTGACGTATTAGTGGGAAGCATTCCGTTCTTAAATGAAAAAGACAAAGAAAAGAGCAAAGATGCAGTAAAGGCAAATGTATTAAATATCTTAAAAGAGCAATATAATATAGAAGAAGATGATTTCCTGTCAGCAGAAATCGAGGTAGTACCGGCAGGAAAAGCAAGAGATTACGGATTTGACCGTAGTATGATTATGGGATACGGACACGACGACAGAGTTTGTGCATACCCATCCTTTGTAGCAACTGTAGAGGCAGGAACCTGTGAAAAAACAAGCGTGTGCCTTTTAGTAGACAAAGAAGAAATCGGAAGCGTAGGAGCTACCGGTATGCAGTCTAAGTTCTTTACTTACGCTGTGGCAGAAATTATGGAAGCAATGGGCGGATACAGCCAGATCGCATTTAATCGCGCCATGACAAACTCAAAGGTACTTTCTTCTGACGTAAGTGCAGCATATGACCCATTATATGCATCTGTAATGGAGAAAAAGAATGCAGCTTATTTTGGAAAAGGATTGGTATTCAACAAATATACCGGTTCTAGAGGAAAAGGCGGTTCTAACGATGCAAATCCGGAATACATGGCAGAATTACGAAAAATCATGGATGAAAATAATGTGGCATTCCAGACATCAGAACTTGGAAAAGTAGATCAGGGTGGCGGCGGAACAATCGCATACATTCTGGCAAACTATAACATGTCCGTCATTGACAGTGGAGTAGCAGTATTGAACATGCATGCACCGTGGGAAATTATTAGTAAAGTAGATATTTATGAAGCAAAACGTGGTTATACAGCATTTTTGAAAGAGGCATAGAGTGAATCCAACATTTTTAGAAGCGTTACAAAAGATATTGGAAAAAGAACAATATAAAATAGCAGAACCAATGAGCAGTCACATTACCTTCCGTGTGGGAGGTAATGCTGACTGCTATATCAAGCCATCTATTCAACAGTTACCGGAAGTATTAAAATTGTGTAAGCAATATCAGCAGCCTTTTATGGTAATTGGAAACGGAAGCAATTTACTGGTGGGCGACAAGGGAATTCGCGGAGTGGTGATTGAACTTGGTAAGCCGGCAAGTGCGGTTCGCATAGAAGAAAATAAGGTCATAGCAGAGGCAGGTGCAATGTTGTCTGCGGTGGCAAGACAGGCTGCCAAAGAGGGACTTTCCGGAATGGAATTTGCGTCCGGAATTCCCGGAACAATCGGTGGTGCAGTTGTGATGAATGCAGGTGCTTACGGTGGAGAGATGAAAGATATTATTACTTCCGTTACCGTACTTACCCAAGAGGGAGAGCAAAAAAAGCTGTCCTTAGAGGAACTTGAGTTAGGATACCGACACAGTTGTATTCCGGAAAAGGAATACATTGTATTGAACGCAGAATTACAGTTGCTTTTTGAGGAAAAAGAAAAAATAGAAGCCAGAATGGAAGAGTTAAAGCAGCAACGTGTTTCAAAACAGCCGTTAGAATATCCCAGTGCCGGAAGTACCTTCAAACGTCCGGAAGGATATTTTGCAGGAAAACTAATTCAGGATGCAGGACTTCGTGGCTTTCAGGTAGGCGGAGCACAGGTATCAGAAAAGCACTGTGGTTTTGTAATCAACAAAGACCATGCCACAGCGGCAGATGTTGATTGTTTAATAAAAGAGGTACAGCAGAAGGTAGAACAGCAATTTGGCGTAAAACTGGAAACAGAGGTAAAGTACGTCGGTGAGTTTTAGAGGAGGAAATGCAATGAAGTTTGTAATTTTAACAGGAATGTCCGGAGCTGGAAAAAGTACTGCTTTAAAGATGCTGGAAGATATGGGATATTTTTGCGTTGACAATCTTCCGATTGCATTAATTGAAAAATTTGCAGAGCTGGCAGATATGCCGGGTTCAGAAACACAAAAAGTTGCGGTTGGAATTGATATCCGAAGCGGACAACATTTAGAGGGACTTCAAGGTGTGCTGGAAAATCTGCGTAACAATGGAAAACAATTTCAGATTCTTTATCTGGATTCCACAGACGAGGTGCTGGTAAAACGTTATAAAGAGACGCGAAGAACACATCCTTTGTCAGGTGGAGAACGAGTAGACCGTGGTATTGCAGAAGAACGTGTGCGTATGGAATTTTTGAAAAAGCAGGCGGATTATATATTAGATACCAGCAATATGCTCACAAGAGAATTGAAGACAGAACTGGAAAAGATTTTTGTACAGAATCAAAGTTATCGCAATTTATTTATTACAATTGTTTCCTTTGGCTTTAAGTATGGAATACCAACGGATTCCGATTTAGTGTTTGATGTGCGTTTTTTGCCAAATCCTTATTATGTGGAGGGACTTCGGGCAAAAACAGGAAATGATAAAGAGATTCAGGAATTTGTGATGAAATACAAAGAAGCCAACGAATTCCTGGACAAATTAGAGGATATGTTGCGTTTCCTGATTCCAAATTACATTGCAGAAGGAAAAACACAGTTAGTCATCAGTATCGGCTGTACCGGAGGAAAACATCGTTCCGTTACATTGGCAAATGCGTTGTATCATAGATTAGAAAATGAAAAGGAATTTGGAATTAAAATAGAACACAGAGATATTCAAAAGGACGCTTTGAGGAGGAGTTGATTATGTCTTTTTCGGGAGAAGTAAAAGAAGAATTGTCCCGTCAGTTTCAAAAAAGCAGACATTGTCAAATCGCGGAGATAGCTGCAATTTTAGCCTTTGAAGGTAGAGTGGAAGAAGATTCTGTACTGCGTGTGTATACAGAAAACATATCTTTGGCAAGAAAATATTTTATGCTGATAAAGAAAACATTTCATGCAGAAGTAAAAATTGCAGTCCGTCAAGGCGGATACCTTCACAAAAGCCGGATTTATGTGATTTCCCTGCTAAATCCAAAAGAGTCTGGCAGGGTGCTTCAGGCAGTCAAGTGGCAGGATGAACAAGGGCAGGATATCCGAAGTGATGAATTGGTACATGGACTGCTGGTACAGAATAGTTGTTGCCGGCGGGCATTTATTCGTGGGGCATTTTTAAGTGCCGGTTCCATGAGTGATCCGGAGAAGTCTTATCATTTTGAAATTGTATGTGCTACAGAAAAGAAAGCAACACAGTTAATGGAAATCATTAACAGTTTTGATATAGATGCAAAGATTGTACCGCGAAAGAAAAATTATGTGGTATATGTAAAAGAAGGTGCCCAGATAGTTGATATGCTCAATATCATGGAAGCACATGTGGCATTGATGAACTTGGAGAATGTGCGTATTTTAAAAGAGATGCGCAATTCCGTAAATCGGCAGGTAAATTGTGAAACTGCCAATATTAATAAGACCGTAAATGCTGCGGTAAAGCAGATTGAAGATATTAATTATATTCAAGAAACGGTGGGGCTGGAAAGCCTGCCGGCAAATCTGCAAGAAATTGCAGAAGTAAGATTAAAGTATCCGGAGGCGGCGCTAAAAGAGCTTGGGACATTTCTAGAGCCGACAGTAGGAAAATCCGGAGTAAATCATCGCTTACGCAAGATATGTGAAATTGCAGAAGAGATGAGAGGAAAAGCAAAGGGATAAAAGGAGCTTGAGGGTTGGGATGAAAAAGAGAAAAAAGCTTTTATTTGTACTGAATCCATATTCAGGAAAAGGACAGATTAAAAACAAATTATTAGAAATCGTGGATATTTTTGTGAAAAACGGGTATCGTGTTACTGTTCATACCACACAATGTCCACAGGATGCAATGCATCTGGTAGAAAAGACAGCAGGAAAATATGATTTGGTAGTGTGCAGCGGCGGAGACGGTACTTTAGATGAAACCGTAACCGGAATGATGCGAAGAGAAGAAAGAGTGCCTATCGGATACATACCGGCAGGAAGCACCAATGATTTTGCAGGTTCACTGAAAATACCAAAAAGAATGGAAAAAGCAGCAGAAGTGGCAGTAGAAGGTGTGCCATTTTCCTGCGATATAGGAAGTTTTAACGGTGATTATTTTGTATACATAGCTGCCTTTGGTATTTTTACAGATGTTTCTTATGGAACCAGTCAGGAGCTGAAAAATCGTATCGGTCATGCAGCATACATTATCGAAGGATTAAAACGCTTACATACCATAAAGTCCTATCATATGCGTGTAGAATATGAAGATAAAGTAATTGAGGATGAGTTTATCTATGGAATGGTAAGTAATTCCACCTCTGCCGGAGGATTTAAGAATATTACAGGAAAAGACGTAAAGTTGGATGATGGTGTATTTGAAGTAACATTGATACGCATGCCGAAAAATCCACTGGAATTAAATGAGATTATCACCTGTCTTACCAATATGAGACAAAGTACAGAATACATATACTCTTTCAAAACAGATAAAATTAAGTTTATTTCCCAAGAGGAAATCCCATGGACACTGGATGGAGAATATGGTGGAAGTCATACGGAGCTTGTGATTGAAAACGAGGAGAAAGCAGTGGAAATTATGGTAAAATCCGATGCAAAGTTTCTCCCGAGACAGCAAAAAGAGCAAGGTATTGGACAAATTGTCTAAATTTTAACAAACTTATGGATGAGATTTTGTAGTGTCACCTCTTTCTTTTTTTACAAAAATAGAGTACACTATAAACATAAAGCGGAGAATCCGCAGAGTGGTTTCAAATAATAAAATTAATGGAGGAACAGAAAATGTTAGTATCAGCAACAGAAATGTTAAAGAAAGCAAAAGCTGGCCATTATGCAGTAGGTCAGTTCAATATCAACAACTTGGAGTGGACAAAGTCTATCTTACTTACAGCACAGGAATTAAACTCCCCAGTTATTTTAGGTGTATCTGAAGGTGCTGGAAAATACATGACAGGATTTAAGACTGTTGCAGCAATGGTAAAAGCAATGGATGAAGAACTTGGAATTACAGTTCCGGTTGCATTACATTTAGATCATGGTACTTATGAAGGATGCTATAAGTGTATCAAAGCAGGATTTACTTCTATTATGTTTGATGGTTCTCATTACCCAATCGAAGAAAACATCGAAAAAACACGCGAATTAGTAGCAGTTGCTCATGGTATGGGAATGTCTATCGAAGCAGAAGTTGGTTCTATCGGTGGAGAAGAAGACGGTGTTATCGGTGCTGGTGAGTGTGCAGATCCAAACGAGTGTAAAGCAATTGCAGACCTTGGTGTGGATATGTTAGCAGCAGGTATCGGAAATATCCATGGTAAATATCCAGCAAACTGGCCAGGATTAAGCTTTGAAACATTAGATGCAGTTCAGCAGAAGACAGGTATTATGCCATTAGTTCTTCATGGTGGTACAGGAATCCCTGCTGATATGATTAAGAAAGCAATTTCTCTTGGTGTATCTAAGATTAACGTTAATACAGAATGCCAGTTAGCATTCCAGGAAGCAACTCGTAAGTACATCGAAGCTGGAAAAGACTTAGAAGGAAAAGGATTTGACCCTCGTAAGTTATTAGCTCCAGGTGCAGAAGCTATCAAAGCAACTGTAAAAGAAAAGATGGAATTATTCGGTTCTGTAGGAAAAGCAGAATAATTGCTACTTTTTAGGTAGAGAAAATACTACTTTGGTAATTTAAACAAAAAAAGAAGCAAAAATTAAGTATTTTTGTCTGAATTGAGAAAAATAAAATTTTTCTAAAAATACTATTGATTTTTTCTAAAAAGTAGAGTATTTTAATAGCAGACATAAAACAAACGTGTAGAACAAGGGTGTTCCAATAGGATTGGAATGCCCTTTTTTAATAAGTTTACATAACACGAAATAATTACTTATTATGACTTAGGGGATTGCGTTTGTGTGTTTAAGAATGAGAGAGAGAAAGGATGTAGAGAAATGAGTGAATTGATTAACGTTGCAGAGATTTTCGGCGAAAATGTATTCAACGATTCTGTAATGCAGGAGCGTTTGCCGAAAAAGACTTACAAAAAATTAAAGGAAGTAATTGAAGAAGGAAAAGAATTAGATCTTGAAACAGCAGATGTGGTTGCACATGAAATGAAAGAATGGGCAATTGAAAAGGGTGCTACTCATTATACTCACTGGTTCCAGCCATTAACTGGTGTAACAGCAGAGAAACATGATTCCTTTATTACAGCTCCAATGCCAAATGGAAAGGTATTGATGAGCTTCTCCGGAAAAGAGTTAATCAAAGGAGAGCCGGATGCATCTTCTTTCCCGTCCGGAGGATTAAGAGCAACTTTTGAAGCTAGAGGATATACAGCATGGGATTGTACTTCTCCAGCATTCGTAAGACAGGATGCAGCAGGTGCAACACTTTGTATTCCAACCGCTTTCTGTTCCTATACAGGAGAAGCTCTTGACCAGAAAACACCATTACTTCGTTCTATGGAAGCAATCAACGAGCAGTCCTTACGTTTATTAAGATTATTTGGAAATACAACATCTAAGAAAGTAACTCCATCTGTTGGACCAGAACAGGAATACTTTATTGTAGACAGAGAAAAATACTTACAGAGAAAAGATTTAATCTTTACAGGTCGTACCTTATTCGGAGCAATGCCTCCAAAAGGACAGGAAATGGACGATCATTACTTTGGAGCAATTCGTGAACGTATTGCAGCATATATGAAGGATGTAAATGAAGAGTTATGGAAACTTGGCGTAAGTGCTAAGACACAGCATAACGAAGTTGCACCGGCACAGCACGAATTAGCACCTATTTATGCAGAAGCAAACGTAGCAGTAGACCACAACCAGTTAGTAATGGAAACCTTAAAGAAGGTAGCTGGACGTCACGGACTTCAGTGCTTACTTCATGAAAAACCATTTGCAGGTGTAAACGGTTCCGGTAAACATAACAACTGGTCGATTACAACAGATGACGGAATTAACTTATTAGAGCTAGGTAAAACACCACATGAGAACATTCAGTTCTTATTAGTATTAACCTGTATCTTAAAAGCAGTAGATAAACATGCTTCCTTACTTCGTGCATCCGCAGCAGACGTAGGAAACGACCACAGATTAGGAGCTAACGAGGCACCACCAGCAATCCTTTCTGTATACTTAGGAGAACAGTTGGAGGATGTATTATCTCAGTTAATCAGTACCGGAGAAGCTACACACAGCTTAACAGGTAAGAAGTTAGAAACTGGTGTTAAGACTTTACCAGACTTTATGAAAGATGCTACCGATAGAAACAGAACATCACCATTTGCATTTACCGGAAACAAATTTGAATTCCGTATGGTAGGTTCTAAAGATTCTATTGCACAGCCAAACATCGTATTAAATACAATCGTTGCAGAAGCATTTTCAGAAGCTTGCGACGTACTTGAAAAAGCAGATGATTTCGATTTAGCTGTACATGATTTGATTAAAGAATATGCTACAGAACATCAGAGAATCGTATTCAACGGTAACGGATACTCTGATGAATGGGTTGCAGAAGCTGAAAGACGTGGATTACCAAACATCAAATCCATGGTTGATGCAATTCCGGCATATATTGCAGAAGAAAATGTTGCTGCATTTGAAAAATTCCATGTATTTACAAAGACAGAGTTAGAGTCTCGTGTTGAAATCGAATATGAAACATATGCAAAGACAATCAATATCGAAGCTAAATCTATGATTGATATTGTAGGAAAACAGATTATTCCGGCAGTTATCAAATACACAACTGCACTTGCAACATCCGTAAATGCAGTAAAGGTAGCTTGCGATGCTGACGTAAGTACTCAGGTTGAATTATTAAATGAAACATCTGATTTATTAACAGATGTAAAGACTGCTCTTGCAAAATTAGTAGATGTTACTGAAAAGGGCGGAGCTATGGAAGAAGGAAAAGATCAGGCAGTATTCTACAGAGATGAAGTAAAGACAGCAATGGATGCATTAAGAGAGCCTGTTGACAAACTTGAAATGATTGTTGATAAGGAAATGTGGCCAATGCCATCTTATGGAGATTTAATCTTCGAAGTATAAGAATAAGACTGGTAACCTCCCTGAAAAGGGAGGATGCCAGGTAACCGAAGTCACCTGGCATTATTATGAAAAAGTTTATTCAAATAGTAATTTTTAATTACTGGGAATTATCATTTACTATGATTTTATTATATGGAGAAGAAATGAAGTTTCCGTGTTCACAAGGTGAAAGATTTTTGAATGTATCATGAATAAATTGTGAACAAAAGAAAATAAAAATACGATACTTTTTTCGAGCCACAAAGCTGTGGATAACGGGAAAAGTATCGTTTTTTTTATACATAGGAAGAGGAGGAATTGTTATGACAGAAGATGCAATTGTAAGCTTAGTAAGTGAACATACCTTTGGTATATGGTTTTTGATAGGTGCTGCACTGGTATTCTGGATGCAGGCAGGATTTGCAATGGTAGAGGCAGGATTTACCAGAGCAAAAAATACAGGAAATATTTTAATGAAAAACTTAATGGACTTTTGTATTGGTACCGTAGTGTTCATTTTGATTGGTTTTTCACTTTTACTTGGTGAGGATTTAGTAGGATTTATTGGAAAACCGGGATTTGATATTTTTACAGCATATGCAGATTTTGATTTTTCAAATTTTGTATTTAACTTAGTATTCTGTGCAACTACAGCAACCATCGTATCAGGTGCTATGGCAGAAAGAACAAAGTTTTTGTCTTACTGTATTTATTCCGGTGTTATTTCTGCACTGATTTATCCAATTGAAGCACATTGGATTTGGGGCGGAGGCTGGTTATCTCAGTTAGGCTTCCATGATTTTGCAGGTTCTTGTGCAATTCACATGGTAGGTGGTATTTCTGCACTGATTGGTGCTAAGATTCTCGGACCTCGTATTGGGAAATTTAACAGAGATAAATCCGGAAAAGTTACAAAAGTAAATGCATTTCCGGGACACAATTTACCTCTTGGATGTTTAGGATGTTTCATTCTTTGGTTTGGATGGTATGGATTCAATGGTGCTGCTTGTACCAGTATCCCACAGTTAGGATCTGTATTCCTTACAACAACAGTAGCTCCGGCAACTGCAACAGTAGTATGTATGGTATTTACATGGATTAAATATGGAAAACCGGATGTTTCTATGTGCTTGAATGCTTCTTTGGCAGGTTTGGTAGCAATTACAGCACCTTGTGATGTGACAGATTGTGTAGGAGCACTTATCATTGGTGCAGTAGCAGGTTTATTAGTAGTATTTGGTGTATGGCTGTTAGATTATAAATTACATGTAGATGACCCGGTAGGTGCTGTAGCTGTTCATATGATGAATGGTATCTGGGGAACAATTGCAGTTGGTTTGTTTGCAACTACTTCTGCTCCGGGAAATGATAGTGTAAAAGGATTATTCTATGGTGGAGGATTCCATCAGTTGGGAATTCAGTTGTTAGGATTTGTAACCGTAGCATCTTGGACAGCAGTAACTATCACAATCGCATTCTTAATTATTAAGGCAACGGTTGGTTTGCGTGTCAGTGAAGAAGAAGAAATCGTTGGTTCGGATGCAATGGAACATGGTATTGCATCAGCATACTCCGGATTTAGTATCATGGATGTTTCCAACACTATGACCATGGATGTAAATGAAAATACAAATCTTGGAACAGAAAGCTACGAAGATGCATCTAATGCTCAGAAGGATGCAGCTGTAAAAGTAGTTTCCGCAGTTCCAAAGGATGTAACAGGTATGTATAAGGTTGTTATTATTGCGAAATTATCACGCTATGATAAGCTGAGAAAGGCAATGAATGACTTAGGTGTAACAGGTATGACAGTAACGCAGGTTATGGGTTGTGGAATCCAGAGAGGTGCTGGTGAGAAATATCGTGGTGTTGAAATGGATGCAACCTTGTTACCAAAGGTTAAAGTTGAAGTTATCGTAGGTAATATACCAGTAGATAAAGTAATTGAAACAGCGAAAAAGACACTCTATACCGGTCATATCGGTGATGGAAAAATATTCGTATACGATGTTGCGAAAGTCGTTAAAGTTCGTACCGGCGAAGAAGATATGCAGGCTTTGCTGGATGTGGAATAGGTATTATCTAATCCCCTTAGTTAGTATATACATCAACAGAGGGAGGGCCCGGAATGATTTCCGGGCTTTCTTTCTATGTATTATAGGATGTATTATTGTAGGAAATACTGTAGTATATTAAAGTATAAAGGTATATATGATTTCCTATGGTATAAAAAGGGGAATTACTTGCAATTTTAAAGGAAACATTATAAGATAAAAGAAAGATATGCATTATGGGGGTAAGTCTATGAGAGATAATGTATTATTTATTAATCGTAATCACATGGAAATACAAGAATTCTTAAATGCAATGCAGGATTATGATTTTGAGATTGATACAGCAGATAGCGGTTTAGAGGCTGCGATACTGTTACGAAAAAAGAATTATAAAGTTGTAATCACGGGAATGAACCTGTCTACTTATGATGGAATGAAATTACTTGCATACTTGAATGGGTACTCCCCTTATACAGCATGTATTGTTTATACTACAACGATAAATTTGGCACAGTTGCGTGTACTGGTAAATGAGAGAGATGTATTTCGTATTTTTTTGAAGCCGGTAAACTATCGTGGAGACTTTTATCATGCGATTCAGGATGGATTTGCCTATTATGATATGCGGCAGGCAGAGCAGGAAGAACAGAAGGTTCTGGAACTGAAACAGAAGTCCATAGAAGATATAGAGACACAAGAAGCGACGGCAACAGGGGAATATGAATGGAAACAGATGGGGCAGTTTATGAGAAGGTTATTGCCTTGGAGTGTAGAGAATTTTCAGATTCCCCTTAATGAGGAACAAAAGAAATTATTTAATGTCTTTGAACAGAAAATCTTGGATTACTATTTAGAGCCGGATTATGCAGCTTGTGACAATATGGAAAAGGTATGTGGATGTATTCAAGAGGAATTTGAGACAGACGATATGGGACAGCAGGTTATTGTTAATATAAATCAAAGACCGGTAAATCCCAAAAATGGATTTTATGAACAACTTCACTTCATATTATGGATATTATTAACACAGATTGCAATGATATCCCCGAACTACACTGTTACCATTGATATGGACTTTGAATTACCATTTCGCCCGATTATACGGATAAAGGCAAAGGTACCGGAAGAAAAAATAAAAGAATATCAAGAAAACCGTGTAGTGCAAGACGGAGTAAAGGTAGTTTCCTGTATTGTGGAAGCATTCACAGAGCAATGCAATATTGAGATAACACCAGACAGGATTGTATGTCAATTACAATTAAGAACCGAAGAACGAAAAAAGACAAAACTATGAGAAAACTGCAGGAAAGAATCTATATCAGTTCTTTCCTGCGGTTTTTTTAGTTTTGACCGGTATTAATCGGTGAATTATCTAAAGAACCATCAGAACCATTACCGGTGTTATCGGTGCCAGTATTATCTGTAGGCGTTTTTGTTGTATCCGTATTATTTTTGTTATCGTTGTTTCCTGTGTCATCCGTCTTTGTACTTGGTGCCTCTATAGACGGAAGCTGTGGAATTACAGAAGCAGCAGTGTGCACGGTACATTGGTTTTGTGTATCGGACAGTAAATATGGACCGTCTTCTGTATTTGGGGAACCTCCAATAATATATACACTGGTTTGGCGAGTTTCTGCCGGGCAGAACTCACCTGCCAACATACCGGAAGCAGTACAGATGGTTGCGCTGATATGGTGATCACATACCTCTGTAGGTTCGGTGCCGGCGGCAAAGTATTCGGTTTCTACCATACTTCCTCTTGGATCACAATCACAAAGACCTTCTACTGCCAGTTTACCGGATTTTTTACAAACGGTAGCAGTTACGATACCATCAGGCTGTGTAAAGTCTTTGTATTCCAGGCCTTCGTGAATACGGCTCATGACGCTTCGCCAAAGGTTTTTCGGAGAATTCGTCTGACCGGATTTACTTTGCGGGCTGTTGTCGTCATAACCACACCATACAACACAAGTATAATAAGGTGTGAAGCCGGCAAACAAAGCATCTCTGTTTTTGGTTGTCGTACCTGTTTTGCCGGCAATTGCCTGTCCGGAAAAAGCGGCTCTTGAACCGGTTCCTACGGTAACAACATCCTTCATAGCATCTGTTAATAAGAAGGCAGTTGTGTCTTTTAATACGGTATGAGTTTCCGCAGTGTTATCAATTAATACATTGCCTTCGTGATCTAAGATTCGTGTATAGAATCTAGGGCGTGTATAAGTACCGCCATCTGCAATGGTAGCATATGCTGCGGTTAATTCTAAGTTTGTTACACCGTTGGTAATACCACCAAGTGCCAGAGATTGTACAATATCTTTTTGATCCAAAGTAGTAAATCCAAAGTTTTCCAGATAATCATATCCTACCTGTGGAGAAATATCCGTAAGTGTCTTTACCGTTACTACGTTGATAGACTTGGTAATGGCATAACGCAAAGTGGTAAAACCACGATAACTATTGTCATAATTTCGTAAAGATGTGCCATTAGAATAAGTAAATGGTGCATCATCCTGTACGGTGGCAAGGGTCATGCCGGCAGTATCCAGTGCAGGTGCATAGGCTGCCAATACTTTGAAAGTAGAACCGGGCTGTCTGGTGGTGTCTGTAGCTCGATTCAAGGTACGGCTTCCGGTCTTATCACCACGACCACCAACAATTGCTTTTACTTCGCCGGTGGACTGATCCATAACAGTCATAGCGGTCTGTGGCTGAAGGGTAAAGATAACAGATTCGCCACCTTCCGGAATGGTATCGCCGTCCTCCATAATCTCTGCCTTGTAGGCATCAATAGCGGCTTGTGCTTCTTCCTGAGAAGAAAAGTTAATATTATAGTTAGAATCGGAACTCTGATAATAAGAGAGCATTGTCTGCTCGCTGTAATTTTTCGTTGTTCCATCGGCTTTATTTACAGTTAAACGATAAGAAAAGGAATATTCAATATCGCCGGAGTAATTATCCGGGTTATTTGCCTCTTCATCGCATATTTGCTGCATAGCCATGTTTTGTGTGGATTCAATGGTAAGTCCACTGTTATAAATTGCTTTGTATGCCTGGGTATCAGTGTATCCCTTTTTCTCTACCAAATCCTGAACCACCTGATCAATCAGGGCATCTACAAAGTAGGAGTTCGGGTTCGTATCTACATATTCTACATTTACCTGCTGAATACGGGAATAAACATCGTCAGCAAGTGCTTCTTCGTATTCTTTGTCGGAAATATATCCCTGTTCCTTCATATTTTTAAGAACAAGTTTACGACGTTCTGCATTTTTCTCCGGATGACTTACCGGATTATAAGCAGATGGGCTTTTGGTAATTCCGGCAATTACAGCGGATTCAGAAAGGGTAAGTTCGGAAACGTCTTTGCCAAAGTAACGGCGAGCGGCAGCTTGTACACCTAAAGTATTTTGTCCGAGGTTGATGGAATTTAAATAGTTTTCCAGTACCCATTCTTTGGATTTTACTTTTGAAAGCTGTACAGCCAAGTACTGTTCCTGAATTTTACGCTCAACTTTTTCAGACCAGGATTCGTTTGTCCAGCCATCAAATACATTATTTTTCAAAAGCTGTTGCGTAATTGTACTTGCACCCTGGGAAAAATGTCCTGTAGTTAATCCGGTAAAACCGGCACGGATAATTCCCTTAATATCAATACCATTGTGTTCATAGAAACGTTCATCTTCGATAGCAACGAAAGCGTGTTGAAGATCTATAGGGATTTCATCCAGTGTAACGTATACACGGTTAGAACCAGAAGCAACAAGGGTTGCGGTTTGATTTCCCTGATCATCCAATACAACAGAGAGGTATCCGGTTGGCGTTGGGTCGATATCATTAATGTCTGGAGCATCATCAATAATGCCCTTTAGAATGCCCACACCTGCACAACCACCGATTACAATCGCTGCTAAAAAGCAAACAAGTAATGCTTTACAGAATATTACGGTGAATTTCTTGCGTATCAAGGTTCCGGTGGACGTAATACGCTTGTCCTTCCGGGAAGCACCTTTTTTTCCATAATTCATAGTAAGCCTCCTTTATATATCCTCACTATTATAGCAAAAAAGACTTACGAAATAAAGCAAAAAATCCTTAAGATTCCCAGAAGAGAATTGCGTCAAAATAGATAATATGGTACACTAAAAAGCAAATAAAAGAAGAAATACGGAGAAACAAAGATGGAAAACAAGCCTTACAAGACCTTATATGAAGGCGGCGTAGGAGAAATTGTCGAAAAGAAATCACGATTTATTGCAACAGTTGCAAAAATAGAGAACGAAGAAGAAGCATTAGCATTTATCGCTAAGATGAAAAAGCAGTATTGGGATGCCAGACACAATTGTTATGCGTTTGTTGCCGGAAAAAATCAGGAACTGCAAAGATGCAGTGATGACGGTGAACCAAACGGAACAGCAGGCAGACCTATGTTGGAAGTTTTATTGCGCGAGGATATTCACAATATTGCGGTAGTGGTGACACGTTATTTTGGCGGAACTCTTCTTGGAACCGGCGGATTGGTACGGGCTTATCAAAAGTCAGTACAGGAGGGATTAAAAAACAGCATTATTATAGAAAGAATGCAGGGACAGAGTTTGGAAATCCATACAGATTATAATGGCATTGGAAAAGTACAATACATTCTTGCTCAAGAGGAAGTTCCTGTAATAGATACGGAATATACGGATAAAGTAGTGGTAAAGTTAATTGTACCAGGTGGGAAAAAGGAAAAGTTACAAGAAGCAGTAACAGAAGGAACCAATGGAAACGCTGTGTATCAGTGGGGCGAACAAGTTGAATTTGCATCAATTGAAGGAAAAATAAAAATTTTTTAAAAAATTTGAAAAAAAGGCTTGCATTTTAAAAATATCTCATGTATAATACAACATGTTGAAAAACATTGGCCCATCGCCAAACGGTAAGGCAACGGACTCTGACTCCGTCATTTCAAGGTTCGAATCCTTGTGGGCCAGCTAGAAACCATCACAGCATGTGATGGTTTTTTTATGTAATAGGAAAGTGCGGTCTATTGAATAAAAATGCTCTCATTAGGAAAGGAATGAAAAGAACGTGTATAGTTTTGAAAGCAGAATACGATATAGTGAAGTGGACAAGGAAGGCAGAATTACCTTGAATTCAATTTTGGATTATTTTCAGGATTGCAGTTGTTTTCATTCCGATGATATTGGGGTGGGAATAAATTATTTAATGGAACAAGGATTGGCATGGGTATTATCTTCCTGGCAGATTGAAATAAAAAGGTATCCTATGTATGGCGAAAATGTTAAAATAAGTACATGGCCATATGATTTTAAGGGATTTTTCGGATTCCGAAATTTTACCATGGAAACGCCGGAGGGAGAAATGCTGGCATATGCAAATTCTATCTGGACATTATTAGACCTTAAGAAAGGTCGTCCGACCAGATTAACGCCGGAGCTTATTGAAGCATATAAGTTAGAACCACAACTGCCTATGAAGTGTGAATCCAGAAAGATTCAGCTGCCGGAAGAAATGCAGGCAAAGGAAGCTTTTCCGGTGCACAAGTATCATATTGATACCAATCAGCATGTAAATAACGGACGTTATGTTGGAATGGCACAAGAATATTTGCAGGAAGAAAAGCAGGTATGGAAAATGCGCGCAGAATATAGAAAAGCAGCAATTTATGGAGATACCATATATCCTTATGTGAAAGAACAGGAAAAAGTAACAGTTGTAAATTTGGCAGATGGAGAAGGCAATCCATATGCAATCATAGAATTGGAGGTCAGTGAATGATCCGATTAGGAGAAAAACAGAAATTAACAGTAGTAAAAAGAGTAGAATTTGGTGTGTATTTGGCAGAAGATGCCGGTGCAGAGGAAAGAGTTCTGCTTCCGGGAAAACGTGTGCCGGAACAGACAAAAGAAGGAGACGAGATAGAGGTATTTATCTATAAAGATTCAAAGGACCGTATCATTGCTACTACAGCAGAACCGAAGTTGAAAATGGGAGAATACACTCCACTTAGAGTGGTGTCTGTGCAAAAGATAGGAGCATTTTTGGATTGGGGCTTGGAAAAAGATCTGTTTCTTCCATATAAAGAGCAGACTGCAAAAGTACATGAGGGAGACGAAGTATTAGTTCGCCTCTATATTGATAAGAGCAAACGTCTTTGCGCAAGTATGCGTGGACTGTATGAACTGCTTTCCACAGATTCACTTTATGAAGCAGGAGAAACAATTCATGGAAGAGTCTATGAGTTTAGTAATAATTTTGGAGCATTCGTGGCAGTGGATGATAAATATTCTGCATTGATTCCAAGACACGAAGATCACAGCAACCTTAGAATTGGCGAAGTGATAGAAGCCAAAATTGTAGAGGTAAAACCAGATGGTAAATTAACACTTACCATGCGTGACAAAGCATATATTCAAATGGAAGAAGATGCACAACAGGTCTTAAAGTTGTTAGAACAGTATGCAGGAGTGTTGCCATTTACGGATAAGGCATCTCCGGAAGTGATTATGCGTGAAACCAAAATGAGTAAAAATGCATTTAAACGTGCAGTCGGTCACTTATATAAGGAACGTAAGATAGAAATTAAAGAACATTGTATCAGAAAGAAGTAGGAGAGAATATGACAGATAATAAGGGAGCAAATCGCTTGTATTTGGCAACAGTAGCAGTATATGTGGGTTTTAGTTTACTGATTTCTAAAGTGATATGGTTTGAAATTCCAACTTGTATCAGTCTTATAATGAGCCAGTTGATTATTGTAATACCGGCACTTGCATATTGTTGTATTAGAAAAATACCCATAACGAAGTTGGTACCATACAAAAAAATCAGTTTTTCCACAGGAGTATTAGTAGTGGTTTCTACCTATTTAATGTATCCATTAATGATAGTATTAAATATGGTAACGTTATTGTTTACAAAATCGGGAACCGCATCCATGCAGTCGGAAATGTCACAGTTCCCGTTGATAGTTTCTACAGTATTAGTAGCATTAGTGCCGGCATGTGTAGAAGAATTTGTGTTTCGCGGGGTGCTGTTTCAGACCTATCGAAGAAAAAGAGTATTTTCGGCAATTTTATTAAGTGCCCTGCTATTTGGATGCATGCATATGAATGTAAATCAATTTGCCTATACATTTGTCCTGGGAATTTATATGGCATTTTTGGTTGAAGGAACAGGAAGTATGTTTAGTTCTATGCTGGCACACTTTACGTTAAATTTTACCGGAGTGTTTTTGAGCTGGTTAATAGGACAAAGAACCGGTGCCTTTGATAAGACAGGAGACATGTCACAGGTAGGTGATTTTTTAGATTATGGAAATGATACAGTAATCATGTTACTGTTTGGAATACTCATTTGGTTTATTATTGCCATCGGAACAACAGCAGGTGCCATTGCAATTTATCTTCAGATTTGTAAAATGAATGGACGTAGAGAGCATATAAAAACGATTTTCCGAAAACAGTCTACGGAAAAATTGATTACGATTCCATTAATATTGGCGATAGCAATTACCATAGCAATTATGGTGTTGGTTTTTTAACAGAAAAAGGTACATTTGTAAAAACACAAATGTACCTTTCCTTCCATTTAATTATGCTTAAATGGAAATGTCAATATTTGCACCGAGATGTGGGTTTACAGACTGTTCCATCATTTTTATCATGGAGTCTCCCATAACCTCTACAGTGTCTAACTGTTTGCCAAGCATGAGAACACCAACATCATTTTGAAGTTGAGTTGTGCTTAAGGCAGTTGATAAAGAAGCAATATCCATAGGAACCGCCACCTTTCTGTTAGATTTCTGTATTTACAGTATGGCACGAAAACGGCGGAAAAGCAATATAAAAGAAATAAAAAAATAAGAATGGAAATAAATGACAGGAGGAAACATATGATTTACGATGTTATTATTTTAGGAAGTGGTCCGGCAGGACTGAGCGCAGCTATTTATGCACAAAGAGCACGTTTGAATACGCTGGTAATCGAGGAAAAGCCATTAAGTGGCGGACAGATATTAGACACCTATGAAGTGGATAATTATCCTGGATTGCAGGGAATCGGTGGATTTGAACTTGGCATGAAGTTTCGAGAACATGCAGACACCCTGGGTGTAACATTCCATACTGCACAGGTGCAAAAAGTTCAGGTAGCGGGAAATTTAAAAGAAGTCGTAACAGAAAAGGAAACATTTCAAACGAAAAGTGTAATTGTTGCAACAGGAGCAACTCACAGAAAACTGGGAGTGCAGGGAGAAGAAGAACTGGTAGGTGCGGGAGTTTCTTATTGCGCCACCTGTGATGGAGCGTTTTTCAAAGGAAAAACTGTGGCAGTAGTTGGCGGAGGCGATGTGGCGTTAGAAGATGCATTGTTCTTGGCAAGAGGTTGTGAGAAGGTTTATCTTATTCACAGAAGGGATGAATTCAGAGGTGCCAAGGTTTTACAAGAGCAGGTGCAAAAAACAGAAAATATTACAGTTCTCTGGAATAGTGAGGTAAAAGAGATTCAAGGAGAGAATAAAGTAGAAAAAATTCTGCTACACAATAATATAGAAGAAACAGATACAACATTAGAAGTGCAGGGTATCTTTATTGCGGTGGGAATCCAGCCAAACAATGATGCAGTAAAGGAAGTTGTTACAGTGGATGAACAAGGTTATGTAAAGGCATTAGAAGATACGGTAACCAGTGAACCGGGAATCTTTGCAGCAGGGGATGTTCGTACAAAGCAGCTTCGACAGGTAATTACAGCAGCGGCAGACGGAGCCAATGCAGTTACATCCGTAGAAAGATATTTGTTGACGATGTAGTAACAATTTGTAACAACTTTGTAAAAAATAAGTTGACATAAACATGCCTCTTTGCTATAATGGACTTTGTAATAAATTTGTAATAAATGTACAGAAGAGGTACATAGCATAAAATGAATTATTTTGGAGGGTAACATGAATAGGAACAGAATCAGAACAGCAGCATGTTGTTTAACAGCTACCGTAGTATTATCTAGTAGTTCTTTTGCTGTTAATGCAGCACCGGCAGCAGGTGCAGGAAACTTAGTTTCTACTGCATTAGCTTCAGAAACATCAAGTGATAGTACAAGTGCTTCAGCCAATGCAGGTATTTCACAGAAACTTGCACAGTCTTTGACACAGAAGACAACAGTTGATACAGCGATTCAGGTAGTTCAGAATGAAACACCTGTTGTAAAATCTGAATATGATGATATTGCAGTTGCACAAGTTGATAATTATGTAAATGTTCGTTCTACTCCAAGTGAAGATGGCGAGGTAGTAGGTAAATTATATAATAATTCTGCTGCAACCGTTTTAGCAACAGAGGGTGATTGGTATCAGATTCATTCCGGTAATGTAGAAGGATACATCAAGGCAGAGTTCCTTGTTGTAGGTAATGCAGATTTGGCTAAGGCAGTTGGAACAAGAGTTGCGAAGGTAAATACTCAGACATTGAATGTTAGAGTAGATGCCAGCACGGATTCCGGAATTTTAGGACAGGTACCAGATGGAGAAGAACTTACCGTTGTTGATGAAATTGATGGATGGACTAAGGTTTCTATCGAAGAAGGAGACGGTTGGGTAGCAAATGAATTTGTAGAGACAAGCACTCATTATACTACAGCAGAATCTAAGGAAGAAGAAGAAGCAAGACTGAAGAAAGAAGAAGAAGAGAGAAAGGCAGCAGAAGAAGCTGCAAGAAAAGCTTCTGAGAAGTCTTCACAGAAGTCAAACAGCAGTTCTTCTAACTCCGGAAGCAGCCGTAGCTACAATCCACCAAGTGGCGGAAATGGACAGGCAGTTGCAGATTATGCATGTCAGTTTATTGGTAATCCATATGTATATGGTGGTACAAGTTTAACAAACGGAGCTGACTGTTCTGGATTCGTAATGAGCGTATATGCACAGTTTGGTATTGGTTTACCACATTCCTCTAGCGGAATGAGAAGTGTTGGATATGAAGTAAGTCAGGATGCTATGCAGCCGGGAGATATCGTATGTTATAGTGGACATGTTGGTATCTATGTTGGCGGTGGTACAATTGTAAATGCAAGTACAGAAGCAACTGGTATCAAGTATACAAACGCTTATTACAGAAGCATTATTACTGTTAGAAGAATTTTCTAGGAATTAAATAAACGTAAATACAGACGACAAAGATGTTCTTTTTTATGGAGTACCATAGAAGAGAGCATCTTTTTTCATGTAATAGGAAATTGCGTCCTATTACATGAAAAACGCTCCGCTAAGGAAGCGCACCTCGTGGAAAAAAGTGCTGTAATAGGAAATTTATTTCATAGGAAAATAGTTCTAAGAACAAGCAGAAAAATGCCAATATATTGTCAGAATTGTTACACAGTTTATATATTTGCAAGAAAAAAGTCTTTTATGCACTTTGTAAGAAAAAGGAAAAAATTACTTGACGGATGAAAACTGCACAAAGCATTTTTGAGTTGTCAAGAAATGTGGAAAAAAGTATAAAAAAGTGGAAAAAGTTATCCACATGAAAAGAGGCGAAAAAATCGAAAAAAGTGAGTTATACACGAAGTTATACACATTATCCACATTAAAAACGGAAAAAAAGTGGTTTACATAGTAAAAAAAGGAACATTCGTTTTGTGAAGTTATGATAAAGTTGATAAAAAAATAAAAAAAGCAGAAAAACAGTTGACATTTGAAAAGACAAAAAAAACAAGTATATGTCCGAAAATGTCAGTCTATTGTGAGAAATTATCTGCAAAAGCCATGGTTGAAAAATTTTCGGCTATTTGGTATACTTCTAAAGTGAATTTGTGTACGGATAATAAAATCGAGAAAAGATAGGTGTTATATGATAAAGAAAATCGAGATTCTTGGTATGAATCTGGACAACTATACCGTACGAGAAGCCATGCTTCAAGTAGAGGTGTATCTGACCAATGATACAATGAATACAATTGAAAATATTTCCATGGAGATGCTGGTGAAGGCTCAAAACGATGAAGTGCTGAAAGAATGCATTGAACAATTGGATTTAGCAATTATCAGTGAAAAGGAAATATTGAAGGCGGCAGGTGTTATGTCTGCACAACGAATGCGTGAAACAGCAGACAATGAATTTGCCAGAGAATTTATGAAACGTATTGTACGAAACAATAAAACCGTGTACCTGTTAGGTAATACCAGTGAACAAATTGAAAAATTACAGGAATTTTTAGCAGAAAAATATCCAAAACTAAAAGTAAGTGGCTCGTATGCGCTTGAAGAATGTACCGGTGATTTTGACAATATTATCAATGAAATTAATATTGCAGAAACAGATGTAATTTTTTCTGTATTACCAACGCCACAGCAAGAATATTTTCTAAAAGATAATGTGGGAAAATTCAATGCGAAGATTTGGTATGGACTTGGGGTGAATTATGCACGCAAGCGAGGGGTATCAGAAGTGGCAGAATTTGCAAAGAAACTAGTACACAAGGGAATGCTTCATAGTATGCTGTCACGATATAATAAGGATGAATGAGGAATTTGAAATGGACAGTATTGTAAGTAACAAAAAAGGCTTGATAGAAGCATATCTTAAGATTATTATTGGAACAGGAATCATGGGAGTTGCCATTAAGTGTATCTATGATCCCATTAGTCTGGTTACCGGAGGATTTACGGGAGCAGCGATTGTTCTGAAGAATTTAACAGCCGGAGTTATCCATGGTGGTATTCCGTTATGGTTTAGTAACCTGGTATTAAACATTCCGATTTTCCTAATCGGTTGGTGGATGAAAGGGAAAAAATATGTAGGCAGAACAGCCATTGCCACGGGTTTATTATCAGCATGGCTTTACATTATACCGGAAGTGGATTTGGTAAATGGTGATTACATTTTAGCATCTATTTTCGGTGGAGTAATTACCGGTATCGGTCTGGGAATTATTTTTATGGCAAATGCAACTACCGGTGGAACGGATATGGTGGCGGCATTGATACAGGTGAAATTAAAGCATTATTCCATAGCCCAGATATTGCAGATTTTGGATGGCGTGATTGTGTTAGTGGGATTTTATGTATTTGGATTGCAACCTACCTTGTATGCAATCGTTGCAATTTTTATCGTGTCCAAAGTAACAGACACCATGTTAGAAGGTATGAAGTTTTCCAAGGCAGCCTATATTATTACGGATAAGTACGAAGAGATTGCACAGACGATTATGACGGAATTAGACCGTGGGGTTACCGGACTGCGAGCCAAAGGCATGTATTCCGGTGAGGATAAGTGTATGTTATATTGTGTAGTATCTAAGAAGCAAATTGTATCTTTAAAGGAATTAGTTACAAAAATAGACCGTAATGCCTTTGTAATTGTAGGCGATGTGCGAGAGGTTTTAGGCGAAGGATTTATTGAATACAAGGGAAATTAGTCCCTTTTGTGAACTATGCATAGGATAAAAACACCTATTTTTCAAAAAAAAGTTGAGGAAATGCATAAAAAATGTGTATTTCCTCTTTATTTTTTTGTGCTTTTGCATTAAAATACAAATTAGAGTATTTTGTTCTCCTCACGGATGAAAAAGAAAATTTGTGAAAGTTGCATATGAAAATGTGCACAATAATAGAGGAACAGACAAAAGAAGTGTAAGGAAATGAAAAGGAGTGAAGCAAATGATTTCAAGTCAGATACTTCAGAATACCATTGACGGATTAAAAGGAATCACTCGAATGGATTTATGTATTATTGATACGGAAGGGAAGGTGTTAGCGACCACATTCCCGGATGGGGAAAATTATGTGACAGCGGCAATGGCATTTGTGGAATCACCGGCGGACAGTCAGGTGGTACAGGGATGTCAGTTTTTCAAAGTGTTTGATGAGCACCAGTTAGAGTATGTATTGCTTGCCAATGGAGATAGTGAAGATGTATATATGGTAGGAAAAATTGCAAGCTTTCAGATACAGAATCTTTTAGTTGCTTATAAAGAACGTTTTGATAAGGACAATTTTGTAAAGAACTTGCTGTTGGACAATCTGCTGTTGGTAGATATTTACAACCGTGCCAAAAAGCTTCATATTGACACTGAGGCAAGAAGAGTGGTATTTATAGTAGAGACAAACCGTGAAAAAGACGGAAATGAATTAGAAAAAGTAAGAAGTCTTTTTGGCGGTAAATCTAAGGATTTCATTACTGCTGTGGATGAAAAGAATATTATTGTAGTAAAAGAAGTGTTAGAAAACGAAGGATACAATGAGTTAAATAAAACTGCTGAGGTGATTTTGAATTTGTTCCGTACCAATGAGGAACATGAAGTTCATATCGCATATGGTACCATTGTAAATGAGATTAAGGAAGTGTCTCGTTCTTATAAAGAAGCCCGCATGGCATTGGATGTAGGAAAGATTTTCTTTGAAGATCGACATGTGATTGCATATTCTACACTGGGTATTGGACGTTTGATTTATCAGTTACCAATTCCGCTTTGTAAAATGTTCATCAAGGAAATTTTTGATGGAAAATCTCCGGATGAGTTTGATGAAGAGACCTTGACTACAATTAATAAATTCTTTGAAAACAGTTTAAATGTTTCAGAAACATCCAGACAGTTGTATATTCATAGAAATACTTTGGTATATCGATTGGATAAACTGCAAAAAAGTACCGGATTGGATCTGAGAGTATTTGAAGATGCCATTACATTTAAGATTGCATTAATGGTAGTAAAATACATGAAGTATATGGAGTCGTTGGATTATTAATTGTAAAGTATTTTTAGGAGGCTTACATGATAACACTGGAAAATGTCAGTAAGGCATATTCAGCGGGAATTCCTGCGTTGAATGATGTCAGTCTGCATATAGAACAGGGCGAATTTGTTTTCGTGGTGGGAGACAGTGGCTCTGGAAAATCGACTTTAATAAAATTATTGTTAAAGGAATTAGAACCTACAGAAGGTAGTATCTATATTAATAATCAGGAACTTGGCAAAATCCGTCATCGGGATGTTCCAAAGTTTCGGAGAAATGTAGGCGTTGTATTTCAGGATTTCCGTCTGTTAAAGGATCGAAATGTTTATGAAAATGTAGCGTTTGCACAGCGAGTAATCGGTACTCCTACTAAGGCGATGAAGCGAAAGGTACCGGCTATGCTTTCTATGGTTGGACTGGCAGCCAAGTATAAGTCATTCCCAAAACAGATTTCAGGTGGAGAGCAGCAGCGTGTAGCGATTGCAAGAGCGTTGGTAAACGAGCCGAAGATTTTATTGGCAGATGAACCAACCGGTAATCTGGATGCCAGAAATGCATGGGAAATTATGAAACTGTTAGAGGAAATCAACCAACGTGGTACAACTGTTTTAGTGGTTACACATAATCTGGAAATTGTAAAAGCAATGAAAAAGAGAGTGATTACAATGAAGAAAGGCGTCGTCGTCAGCGATGAACGAATGGGTGACGGGGATGAGAGTTAGTACATTTGCATATACGTTAAAACAGGGTATCAAAAATATTTGGAGAAACAAAATGTTTTCTCTGGCATCTATTGCCACCATGTCCGCATGTATCTTTTTATTTGGATTATTCTACTCTATTGTTGTGAATTTCCAAAGTGTTGTAAAAGAAGTAGAGTCCGGTGTGGCAGTTACGGTATTTTTTAACGAAGGAATTGACCAGACACAGATAGATGCCATTGGAAATGAAATTGATAAACGTGTAGAAGTATCAAAGAAGAAATTTGTCAGTGCAGATGAAGCATGGGCAGAATATCAGAAACAGTATTTTGAAGGAAATGAAGAGATGGCACAGGGATTTGTCAATGACAATCCTTTGGCAAATTCAGCCCATTATGAGATTTATATGAACGACATTTCCATGCAGCAGTCATTAGTTACCTACTTAGAATCTTTGGATGGAGTGCGAGATGTAAAGAGCTCTGATGTGGCAGCCAATACATTATCCGATTTTAATCGTTTGCTGGGATATATTTCAGCGGGAATCATATTGATTTTGTTATGTGTAGCCGTATTCCTGATTAGTAACACGGTTACCGTAGGTATTGCTGTGCGTCGAGAAGAAATTGCGATTATGAAGCTGATAGGTGCAACAGATTACTTTGTAAGAGCACCGTTTATTGTAGAAGGAATTTTAATAGGACTTATCGGTTCTGCATTACCCCTTGGAGTCTTGTACCTGATGTATCGAAATATTATTGTATACATTGGAGAAAAATTCCACTGGCTTAGCAACATTATGAACTTCCTTCCGGTAGATACGGTATTTTCTACATTGTTGCCGGTTGGATTGCTTTTAGGTGTAGGTATTGGATTTTTAGGAAGCCGTTTTACAATAAGAAAACATCTGAAGGTGTAAGAAGGAAAGAGACTCGGCGGTGGATAACTGCCGAGTTGTTTTTGTTTACGCGAGTAGCAATGAAAATGCTGTGCCTGCACAGGCATTTGAAGAGCACCGCGATAACTAGAGAAGATTCAAAAGCGTGTTTCTCATAGTTTGAACAAGGAGTGCTGTATGAAAAGAAGAAAGAAAAAATGGACGCATGTAACATTACTGACAATGGGCATGGCAATTTTAATGGCATTTTCCGGTATCGGAAATGTGACAGCAAAAGGATTGTCGGAGGCGCAAAAGGAAAAGGAACAGTTAGAAGAGGAATTAAAAGAAGCGCAAGAGATGATTGATAATCTAAATGATTCCAAGGAAGATATGGAATCGGCAGTAAAAGAGTTGGACACAAAGCTTCAAAATATTTCCAAACAGATATCTGATTTAGAAAATCAGTTGACAGAAAAGCAGGCATCCGTAGATGAGACACAAGTAGAACTTGCAGCGGCAGAAGAAGATCGACAGAAGCAGTATGAAGACATGAAATTGCGCATACAGTTTATGTACGAGAATCAAAATACATCTGCATTGGAAAAACTTTTGACCGCAGGAAGTATTGCAGAATTTTTAAATAGTGCAGAATATATTGCTCAGATTTCACAATATGATCGCAATATGCTGGTAAAATATGAAGAGACAGTGAATAACATTGCCAAAATGGAAGAAACACTGAAAACGGAAATCAGCGAATTAGAAGCGATGAAGGAAAAGGTGGAACAAGAGCAGAAAGCAGTGGCAGCCTTAGTGCAGGAAAAGGAAGAAAAGCTTGCAGAGACAGAAGGTCAGATTGTAGATGCACAAAAGGTAGCAGAAGCCTATGAGGCAGAAATTGATGCACAGAATGAAATCATAGCCCAGATTCAGCAGGCAGAAGAAGAACGTATTCGTCAGGAAGAAGAAAGACGAAAAAAGGAAGAAGAACAGAACAGGGATAACGGAAACAACACGAATAATGATAACAACACCGGGGACAATACGGGAGATAATATTGGTGATACTGGCGGAAATAATAACAATGACAACGGTGGCGGAAATTCAGACCAGCCAAGCGTATCAGCGTTTACCTGGCCTTGTCCGTCATCCAGAAGAGTTACCAGTGATTATGGGCCAAGGCAATCGCCGACAGCAGGTGCCTCCAGTTATCATAAAGGAATTGATATAGGAGCGTCCTATGGGGCGGATATTGTTGCAGCAGCAGATGGAACGGTAGTATTTGCCGGATATTCAAACTCTGCCGGTAATTATGTAACAGTCAGTCATGGGGGTGGCTTGTACACCGTTTATATGCATTGTTCTTCTTTGAACGTGTCCAAGGGACAGTCTGTTTCAAGAGGGCAGGTAATTGCAAAAGTAGGAAGTACAGGAATTTCTACCGGAAATCATTTGCATTTTGGCGTAAGCTTGAATGGAAGCTATGTGAATCCGTGGAATTATTTATAAAAAGTTAAAAAGGAAAGAGGAGACGTATGGACACACAAAATTTTCAACCAGAGTCAGACAAGTCACAGTTTCGTAAAGGAATTGCAGTAGGTATTTTAATAACACTTGTGCTGGTAGTTATTGCAGCAGGCGTGTTGCGCGTAGCAGGAAAAAAACATGTATTACCGGAAAAAGGAACTGCAACGAATACGACAGAAAGTACGGATGAAAGTACACAGGATGTTATATCCAGTGATGCTGTGCAGGAAAAAGCAGGAGAACTTGCAGACATTTTAGATCAATATTATTACGAAGATATTGATGAAAATGCATTAGTAGAAGGCATGTATGCAGGTATGGTAGGCGGGATTGGAGATCCATATACCTGTTATTATACAGCAGAAGAATACAAATCATTAAACGAGACTACAAGCGGTTCTTATTACGGAATCGGTGCGGTTTTAACACAGAATGCCGAGACAAAGACAGTAACGATTCTTCATGTATATCCGGGAACCCCGGCAGAAGAAGCAGGAGTAAAGGATGGAGATGTTATTGTAAAAGTAGATGATGTAGATGGAAATAGCATGGAATTATCTGAGTTGGTAAAACATATCAAAGGTGAGGAAGGAACCACCGTACATCTGCAATTAATGCGAGAAGATAGTGAGGATTATGTGGAAGTAGATGTAGAACGCCGGCAGATTGATATTCCAACCGTACAGTATCAGATGTTGCAGGGAAATATCGGGCTGATACAGATATCTGAATTTTCCGATAACACACCGGAACAGTTTGATGCGGCAATTAAAGATTTACAGAGTCAGGGCATGGTGTCTATGATTGTAGACTTGCGTGATAATCCGGGAGGCGTATTGCAGTCAGTATGCACGATGTTAGATGAGATTTTGCCAAAGGGAACATTAGTATATACAGAAGATAAGTACGGAAATCGAACAGATTATGATTCTGACGAGTCTTGTCTGGATATTCCGATGGCAGTTTTGATTAATGGAAACAGTGCCAGTGCATCAGAGATTTTTGCAGGTGCAATCAAAGATTACGAGTATGGAACACTTATAGGAACAACATCATTTGGAAAAGGAATTGTACAGAGTATTATTCCGTTGGATGATGGAAGTGCAATTAAGGTTACCATGGCAAAATACTTTACTCCAAAGGGAAATTATATCCATGGAAAGGGAATTGACCCGGATATTGAATTAGAATATGAATATCAGGGAGATGCCTCTGCAACCTATGATCCAATGCAGGATAATCAGGTATTAAAGGCAATTGAGGTATTAACAAAATAATAGAAAAGCATAAAGATGTTAAAAAACATCAATACACGGTTAAAAAATATCAATTGACTTTTTTAGGATACAGTGTTATATTGTTTGTCAAACAGAAAGTCAAATGCAATGAACAGGCATACGAACCTTAAGATTTTTCTTACAGAGAGCTGTCGGATGGTGCAAGACAGTAGAGAACTTTTGGCGACATCCCCTGCAAGCAGTACGCTGAAATGGTAAATGACAGATAAAAAACATCAATTAAGTACCGGATTAAGCTTCACCGGATTCCCACCGTTATACGGGAGCCTATTGAAACGCACATAGTGTTGGAGATGGGGCAGAGAGGTCAGAAAACTGGCAAGCAAAGTGGTAACGCGGAAGAGATAATAGAGCTTTCGTCTTTGGTAATGATACTGAAGGCGAGAGCTTTTTTTGCGCACCTCGCGGAAAAGAAATTAGTCGTAAACGACACCGCTCGGGCGCGAAAGAGTCCGGCGGGCGGACTCTTTGTTCTAGTTTCATATCGTCCACGATGTCTGAGGAATGCAAAAGATTTTCTGAAAAACAAAAGGAGTGAACTATTATGAATGGTTTAGTAATTATTTTAATCGGAGTAATTGCGTTAGGCGCAGGCTACATATTGTACGGACGTTGGCTGGCTAACAAATGGGGAATCGACCCAAAGGCAGAGACTCCGGCTGTAAAGTATGAAGACGGAGAGGATTATGTACCATCCTCTAAGTTTACAGTATTTTCACATCAGTTTTCATCCATCGCCGGTGCAGGCCCTGTTACCGGTCCAATCCTTGCATCTGTATTCGGATGGGTACCGGTTTTGTTATGGTTGATTATCGGTGGTTTGTTCTTCGGAGCTGTACAGGATTTCGGAGCTTTATATGCATCTGTAAAGAACGAAGGAAAATCCATGGGTATGTTAATTGAAAAATATATCGGAAAAACAGGAAGAAAATTATTCATGTTATTCTGCTGGCTCTTTACTTTATTAGTAATCGCAGCATTTACCGATATGGTAGCAGGAACATTTAATGCATTCCCGGTAGATGCAACAACAGGAAAAGCTGTTTCTAAGGCAGTATTTGCAAATGGAGCAGCAGCATCTGTTTCTATGTTATTTATTTTAGTTGCAGTTATCATGGGATTGATTTTGAAAAAAGTTACGAACATGAATGAAGTTGTAAAAGGCGTACTTGCAGTAGTTCTTATTGTTGCAATGTTCGCAGTTGGTATGAAACTTCCTCTTTATGCAGACAAAACAGTATGGATTTATGTTGTCATGGCATATTTGTTCTTAGCATCTGTACTTCCAATGTGGTTACTGATGCAGCCAAGAGATTACATGACAACTTATATGTTACTTGGTATGATTATTGGAGCAGTTGTTGGTGTATTAGTTGCACATCCGGCTATGAACTTAAATGCATTTAACGGATTTACCTTAGTAGCAGCAGACGGAACAAAATCTTATTTGTTCCCAACCTTATTTGTAACCATTGCTTGTGGTGCTGTTTCCGGTTTCCACAGCTTAGTATCTTCCGGAACATCTTCTAAGACAATCCGAAACGAAAAGGATATGCCAATGGTTGGATACGGAGCAATGATCGTAGAATCCTTACTTGGAATCGTTGCATTAGTTGTTGTGGGAGCAGTAGCAGTAAATGGAACAAAACCGGACGGAACACCATTTGCAATCTTCTCCGCAGGTGTTGCAGGATTCTTAGAAAAACTGGGATTGCCGGTAGAAGTTGCAACTGTATTTATGACAATGTGTGTATCTGCATTAGCATTAACTTCTTTGGACTCCGTTGCAAGAATCGGTAGAATGTCCTTCCAGGAATTATTCTATGAAGATACCACAGACCCGGCACAGATGGGGGCTGTTCGTAGAGTATTGACAAATAAATATTTTGCAACAGTAATTACCTTATTCTTCGGATGGTTATTGTGCCTTGGTGGATACAACAATGTATGGCCGTTATTCGGTTCTGCAAACCAGTTACTTGCAGCATTAGTATTGATTGCATTAGCTGTATTCTTAAAAACAACAGGACGTACCGGTTGGACATTATATATCCCAATGTTTGCAATGCTTGCTGTTACATTTACAGCATTGGTTCAGAAAACTATCGCATTGGTTCAGAACGTAGTAAATGGTAATGCAACTTTCTTAGTAGATGGTTTACAGTTGATTATAGCAATATTACTGATGGTACTTGGTGTATTAGTTGCTGCAAGCTGTTTCCAGAAATTATTTAAGAAAAAAGAAGAACAGACAGCATAGTTTAAAATTTGCATAAGAAAGAGAAGTGTTTCCAAATTTTAGGAAATGCTTCTTTTTTTCTATATAAAAGAAGAAAAAATTGTGATATAATGAACAAAAGAGAGTCAGAGGGAACTTGTTCACTCTTGACCAACGGCGAAATTATTGAGTGATGAAATCACGATATACTATCCCATGAAGTATTATACAAAATCAATATAATGTGCACAGTGAACACAGCAGGTATACAAGGAAGTATAAGGAGAAAAAATGAAAGAACAAACAGGAACCGGAAAAAAAGTAAGACAATTCGGCAGCAAGGAAGCACAGAATAGTAAAGTAAACCGTTTTTTGTCCATTGGAATGACGGTATTTTATCTAATGGTACTGGCAAATGTATTTATTGCATTTCAAACAGGAGTACGAGCAGCTGGATATACAGTAATGATTGCAATTTTGGTAACCATCTTAAGTATAATAAACTGGGTGGTATATATCAGAAAACCTTCCGGTAAGCTATTGAAAAATGTAGCAATGATAGGTTTGTGTATTGTAGATTTTTTAATTACCTATGCATTTGACAGCCAGTATCTGAAATACATGGTATTAATTCCCTTTATCGGTGTGATACTTTATTATCAGGAAAAGATAATGTTCAGGTATTCCATTGCCATGTGTGTGATTAACACCGTTAGTACTGTAAATTATATTATGAATAACGACCTTACAGGTGCAGAAAAAATAGAAAATGTTATGTGCCTGCTTACCGTTGTGATTTTCATGGGAATAGCTACATATACAACATATATAGGACATCGATTTAATCATGATACTCTTTATAATCTTAGGGATGAACGAGCTGCGCAGGATCAAATGATGGAAAATGTTTTGAATACCGCTGATAGAGTGAGAACAGAGGCGTTGAAGGCAAGTGAAGTAGTAGATAGTTTGGATAGTTCCACAGATATTGTAAATACAGCCGTTTCAGAGATTTCCCAGAGTACATTGAATACAGCGGAAAATATTCAGGAACAGACTATTATGACTCAGGCAATCCAGAATGCCATAGATAAGACCATAGAGTGTTCCGACCGTATGGTAGAAGTGGCAGCAGCTTCCAGTGAAGCAGTGACTGAGAATTTAGCGGTTATGCAGAATATCAGACAGCAGTCCAAAAATATTGCAGATACCAATAAAAATGTGGCAGAGGCAATGGCGAGATTGCAAGAAAAGACAGAACAGGTACGAAATATTGCAGATGTGATTTTCAATATTTCCAGTCAGACCAATCTGTTGGCTTTGAATGCTTCTATTGAGAGTGCCCGTGCCGGAGAGGCAGGAAGAGGATTCGCAGTAGTTGCAGATCAGATTCGAAATCTTGCAGAAGAGACAAGAAAAGAAACAGAGAATATTGCCACTATATTAGAGGAATTAAATAACAACGCTTCAGAAGCAAAAGAAGCAGTGGATAATTCCGCCACAGCTACCGATTATCAAGAACAGTTGATTGAAAGCGCATCTGCCGGATTTGAAAATATTAACAGCAATTCCGATAAGTTGACAGCAGATATTAAGGAAGTAGAAAAAATGTTGGCAGATTTATCTGCATCCAATGGTAATATTGTTAATAGTGTTACCCAGTTATCTGCAACAACAGAAGAGGTAACTGCAAGCTCACAACAGGCACAGGAAATCAGTGGTCAGAATAAAGAAGATGCAGACAAGGCAAAGAGTGCATTAGACAATGTGATAGAGATATCCCATGAGCTGGATCGCTATATGAACAGATATTGACAAACCTTGTAAAATGGGCTACTATAACCAAGAACAATTATATATAAAACGCAGAGGGACCGAATATTGGTTGAGAAGGTTAAAACCTGACTCTTGGAACCTGTCAGTTAATACTGTCGTAGGGAGCGGAAGAAAAAGAAAAGCAGAGACTTTACCGTGAACCACAGCGGTAAGGTCTTTTTTATACAATAGGAAATTGCGTCCTATTGTATAAAAAACGCTCCGCTAAGGAAGCACTCCTCGCGGAGAAGAAATTAGTCGTAAACGACACCGCTCGGGCGCGAAAGAGTCCGACAAGCGGACTC
>JAAYPT010000069.1 GCA_012519695.1 Clostridiales bacterium
ACTTTTCGCCAATATATTTCCTGTATGATATATCCAATTTGCACTTATCCAACTCAACATGGCTTTGCTCCTTTTTTCTATTTGTGCCCTTATGGTATCATAGATTATTTTTCTGTGCAACCTTCGTTCATTGACACTTTATTCCAAATTCACTATAATATTAATAACTTATGGAGGTGAGTACAAATGGAAACATCAACGATTAATATTACTGACATTATCTGTCAGGCATATCATTATATTGACCCTCGCTTAAACAGCCATGGAGAACGTGTGGCTTATATTCTTATGGAAATGTTTAAGGACAAGTCACAATTTTCCCCTCAGGAAAAACAGAATATTTTTATGCTTGGATTACTTCACGACATTGGTGCATATAAAGAGGCTGAAATAGATTCCATGCTTTCTTTTGATCAGAATGATTCTTTGGAACATTCTGTATTTGGCTATCTTCTTTTTCAGACTTTTTCTCCTTTAAAGGAATATGCAAATGTTATTTTGTATCACCATCACTGTAACGCTCAGTATTATTCTGTCCCTATCAGTGATTATCATCGTAAACTTGCACGCATTTTGTATTTAGCAGACAGAATTGACATCTTCTGTCAATTTAATGACTCCAGACATTTACTTCCGTTTTTGGAAGGGTACCGAGACTCTATCTTTGCTTCAAGTGATATTCAGTGGTTTCAAAACGCAGATAATGCTTATCACATTTTAGATGCATTGCATTCTGGAAGTTATCGGAATGAACTCTCCGAGTACATGTCAACTCTGACTTTTACAGAAGCTGAAATACATGATTTTCTTCTTCTATTTATTTTTGCCATAGATTTTCGCAGCGAATACTCTGCACTTCATACTGCTTATGCTGTGCAGATAAGTCAAAAACTGGCAAAAGAACTTCATTTTTCCGGTACCTCCTGCAAAATTGCAGAGTTGTCTACCTTACTGCATAATATCGGTAAGATTTCTCTTCCTTCTTTTGCCAAAAGCTCGAAGGACTATGATGCCTATTTAAAAAACATTTACAGTGACTCTACGCAGGAGATTACCAAAAAAATTTTAACCGGAAACGTACCGGAACCAATCCTTGAAACGATACATCAATCCTTTTTCATCCTGGACCATTGGAAGCAGGAGAAACCTTTGAACTTTTCTCCTACACCTGTTGCTGAGGTTGTGGCTTTATCCTGCTTTTTAAGCAATACTCTGTCCCTGGATTCCGACCTTGATATGGCACACCACGAATCGCTACTTTCTTTTTTACATAATAAATATCGTAATTGTGCCATGAGCGATAAAATTCTTTCTTCCTTAGAACGGCAATACCAGCAAGTAATTCATGAAGTAAAAATTTCCTGTTCTTCTTTATCTAACACTTACAAACATATGATGAATGAATATCATTCCCTCAACGTGGTACTTCTTCATTACAATCAAAAATATCTCTAATATGTGCAAAAAGCCGTATGTTTCAGTAATCCGAAACATACGGCTTTTCTATGTATTAATTACTATTTTACAACTCTTACTTTTAATACACCTTCAATTGCCTTTAACTGTTCTACAGCAGCATCTGTTACTGGAGAATCAATATCCAATAAAGAATATGCATAGTCACCACGGCTCTTGTTGGTCATATCAGAAATATTGATATTATTGTTTTCCATTACTGCGGTATACTTACTAATCATACCTTTGATATTCTTATGAAGCACAGCTACACGGCCTGCGCTTTCACAGATTCCCATATCACAATTCGGGAAGTTTACAGAATTATGGATATTTCCGTTTTCTAAGAAGTCTCTTAATTCTTTTACCGCCATAACTGCGCAGTTATCTTCAGATTCTTCTGTAGATGCTCCTAAATGAGGGATTACAATACATCCTTCCTGTCCTGCTGTTGTTGGATTAGCAAAGTCAGACACATATTTCTTTACCTTTCCAGCTTTGATTGCCTTTAAAACAGCTTCTTCATCTACTAAAAGATCTCTTGCAAAGTTTAAGAGTACTACGCCTTCTTTCATCTGTGCAACTGCTTCTTCATTTATCATTTTTCTAGTGCTATCCATCAATGGTACATGAATGGTGATATAATCACATTCGCGATAAATTTCTTCTACTGCATTGATATGTTTTACATTACGAGAAAGGCTCCATGCTGCATTTACAGAAATAAATGGATCATATCCATAAACTTCCATGCCTAAGTGAGTTGCTGCATTTGCCACCTTAACACCAATTGCTCCAAGACCGATAACACCAAGTTTCTTTCCTGCGATTTCACGTCCTGCAAATGCTTTCTTTGCTTTTTCTGCATCTTTTCCAACTGTTTCGCTGTCTTTATTTTCCAATACCCAGTTAATACCACCAATGATATCACGAGATGCTAAAAGCATACCTGCAAATACTAACTCTTTTACACCGTTTGCATTTGCACCTGGTGTATTAAATACAACGATTCCTGCATCTGCGCATTTTTCTAAGGGAATATTATTAACACCTGCACCTGCTCTTGCGATTGCACAAAGATTTTCTGGTAATTCCAAATCATGCATTGCTGCGCTTCTTACTAAAACAGCCTGTGCATCCTTCATATCTTCTACTTTTTTATAATTTTCGTCAAACAAATCCAAACCTACGTTTGCAATTGGATTTAAACAATGATATTGATACATTTTAGTTCTCCTCTTCAAATTTCTTCATAAATTCAACTAATTTTTCTACGCCTTCTTTTGGCATTGCGTTATAAATACTTGCGCGCATACCACCTACAGTTCTATGTCCTTTTAAATTTACAAATCCTGCTGCTTCTGCTTCTTTTACAAATTTTGCATCTAAATCTTTATCACCGGTTACAAAAGGAACATTCATTAAAGAACGGTCTTCTTTTCTTACGGTTCCTTTGAACATCTTACTCTGGTCTAAGAAATCATAAAGAATCTTTGCTTTTTCTTCATTGCGCTGTTTCATTACTTCCAAACCGCCCATTTTCTTTAACCATTTGAATACTTTACCGCAAATGTAGATACCGTATGCTGGTGGTGTATTGTAAAGGGAGTCTGCATCTGCATGTGTTTTATATTTTAACATGGTTGGTGTTCCAGGAAGTGTATCTTCTGTAATCAAATCTTCTCTCATAATTACAATAACAACACCTGCTGGTCCCACATTCTTCTGAACTCCACCATAAATCACACCGTATTTTGTTACATCTACCGGCTCAGATAAGAAACAGGAGGAAACGTCTGCTACTAAAGTATGACCTTTGGTATTTGGCAATTTCTTATATTTTGTTCCATAAATTGTATTATTTTCACAAATATATACATAATCTGCATCTTCTGGAATATCCAAATCTGAGCAATCCGGAATATAAGTAAATGTTTCATCTTCGGAAGATGCTACTTTAACTGCTTCTCCATAAATCTTTGCTTCATTGAATGCCTTTTTTGCCCATTGACCTGTTATGATATAAGCTGCTTTCTTATTCTTCATCAGATTCATTGGAATCATTGCAAACTGCTGGGAAGCTCCGCCCTGTAAAAACATTACCTTGTAATTATCAGGAATGTTCATTAATTCGCGTAAGTCTGCTTCTGCTTCTTTAATGATGTTATCGTATACTTTGGAACGATGACTCATTTCCATTACGGACATTCCGCTTCCTTTGTAGTCTAGCATTTCATCTGCTGCTTCTTTCAAGACCTCTTCTGGTAAAACTGCTGGTCCTGCTGAAAAATTGTAAACTCTGCTCATGTTTTTTCCTCCTCAATTTACATTTATGTAAATATTATTTTATTTATCTTGTTTCATATCTTCTTCGCTAAACACTTCACTGATTGCTGCTCCCGGTGCGACCATTGGCCATACCTTATCATCACTATCTATGATACAGTCAATCAATACCGGTGTTTTACTAGCTAATGCCTTTTGAAAAGCCTCGTTAAACTCTTCTTGCATGGTAGCTCGATATCCGGTAGCTCCCATTGCTTCTGCAAGTTTTACAAAATCAACACTATCGTTTAATACTGTTTCTGAATAATGCTGTTCGTAAAATAAGTTCTGCCACTGTCGAACCATTCCCAATACATGGTTGTTAATTACAACTTGTATTAGTGGTATTTGCTGACGTACTGCTGTTGCGATTTCATTCATATTCATACGGAAACATCCGTCACCTGCAATATTTACTACCTGCTTATCCGGATTGGCTATCTGTGCTCCGATTGCTGCTCCCAAACCATATCCCATGGTTCCTAATCCACCGGAAGTAAGTAAGGTTCGCGGTTTGCTATATTTATAGAACTGTGCTGCCCACATCTGATGTTGCCCTACTTCTGTTACCATGATAGCGTCGCCCTTTGTGGCTTTGTAAATTTCTTCAATAACATAAGGTCCGCTTAACCCTTCATGATGATAAGTCAATGGGTATTTTTCTTTATATTCTAATACTTTTGCAATCCATTCATCATGATTTTGCTTTTGGATTCTTTCATTTAATCTTGTAAGAATCTCTTTTACATCGCCAATAACATGGGCATCTGTGATAATGTTTTTATTTACTTCTACCGGATCGATGTCAAACTGTAAAATCTTTGCATTACTTGCAAACTTTTTCGCATTTCCGATAACACGGTCACTGAAACGAACACCAATTGCAATTAATAAGTCACATTCGCTCACACCGTAATTAGATGCCTTAGTTCCATGCATTCCAAGCATTCCTGTATACAGCTTGTGGTTGCCATCAAAAGCCCCTTTTCCCATCAGGGAATCTGTTACCGGTGCCTGCACCTTTTCAACAAATTCCATTAGTTCCGGACTTGCTCCTGAGATAACAGCTCCTCCGCCTACAAATATGTATGGTTTTTTGGCATTTTGAATCATATCAACTGCCGTTTGTAAATCTTCCTCTGTAATGTCCTTGCTCAATCTTGGAATCGGTTCTACCTTGATTGCCTGGTATTCTGTTTTACTTGCAGTAACATCCTTTGGAATATCTACCAATACTGGCCCAGGTCTTCCTGTCTGTGCAATTTTAAATGCACGTCGAATGGTATCTGCTAACTTATCAATATCTTTTACGATAAAGTTGTGCTTTGTAATTGGTGTTGTAATTCCCACGATATCGATTTCCTGGAAACTATCCTTACCAAGTAAGGAAACACCTACATTACATGTGATTGCTACCACCGGAACAGAATCCATATAAGCAGTTGCAATTCCAGTTACCAGGTTTGTTGCCCCCGGTCCTGAAGTAGCAAGACACACACCAACCTTTCCGGTAGACCGTGCATATCCATCTGCCGCATGGGCGGCTCCCTGTTCATGTGATGTTAATACATGTTTTATTTCTTTTTTATGCTTATATAACTCATCATATACATTTAAAATGGCTCCTCCCGGATAACCAAAGACAGTATCCACACCCTGCTCTTTCAAGCATTCTATTACTATTTGTGCTCCTGTCAACTGCATATTAAGACCTCGCTTTCCACGATTAATTTCTATTTTATTCTTTCAGATATAAGACGTCCCATCTCTACAGTACCTACCTGTGTCACTTCTGCGCGTTTTTCTTCTTCCTGCGGCATAATATCAATGGTACGGTATCCTTCTTTTAGCACCTGCTTTACTGCATTTTCTACTGCGTCTGCTTCTTTATCTAAGTCAAAAGAATAACGAAGCATCATCGCTGCACTTAAAATAGTTGCAATTGGATTCGCAATTCCTTTTCCTGCAATATCCGGTGCTGAACCGCCACTTGGCTCATATAAACCAAACTTGGTATCATTTAAACTTGCGGAAGATAACATTCCAATAGAACCGGTTACCATACTTGCTTCATCTGATAAAATATCACCGAACATATTCTCTGTTAAAATAACATCAAACTGTTTTGGATCTTTTACTAACTGCATTGCACAGTTATCTACCAACATATGCTCCAAGGTAACTTCCGGATAATCCTTTGCCACTTCCTCTACTACTTTTCTCCATAATCTGGAAGAATCTAATACATTTGCCTTATCTACACTTGTTACTTTATTTCTGCGTTTCATGGCAATATCAAATCCACGCTTTGCAATTCTTCGAATCTCTTCTTCGGTATAGGTAAGTGTATCTACCGCAGTCATTACTCCATTTCGTTCTTCTGTGGTTCTCTCTCCAAAGTAAAGACCTCCGGTAAGTTCACGCATAATCATCATGTCAAATCCATCACCGATAATATCATCTCTTAATGGACACGCTGCCTTTAATTCTTCATACAAGTATGCAGGTCTTAAATTTGCGAATAAGTTTAAGGATTTACGCAACTTCAAAAGTCCTGCCTCAGGTCTTAATTCCGGTGGTAACTTATACCATGGAGAAGTTGTAGTATTTCCTCCGATAGATCCCATCAATACTGCATCTGCACTTTTTGCCTGTACAATTGCCTCATCTGTTAACGGTACCCCGGTTGCATCAATGGATACACCACCCATTAAAATTTCATCATAGGAAAACTGATGACCAAATACACTTCCAACTTTATCTAAAACGTTTTTTGCCTCTTGTACAATTTCCGGGCCTATTCCATCCCCTGAAATCACACCTACCTGATAATTCATACTCTATCTTCCTTCCTGATTACTTTAGCATATTAAAGTCTATTAGTATTACTATAGTATATTTATGCAAGAATTTCAACTAAAAAAGACATTTTTCTTTTTCATAACTAATATAACCTGTACTTATATATATTTATTCGTACCATTATTATATGTTATTTTGCAATTTTCTATATATACAAAAACAGGATACTCCACATATCCTGTTTTTGTTTTTCGTATATTATTGTATGAACATAGCATCGCCAAAACTGAAGAAACGATACTTTTCTTTTACCGCTGTTTCATAAGCATGCATAATATGCTCTCGCCCCGCCAAGGCTGACACCAGCATAACCAGGGTAGACTCTGGAAGGTGGAAATTTGTAATCAACGCATCCAATACTTTGAACTGATATCCCGGATAAATGAAAATATCCGTCCATCCACTGCATTCTCGCAATGTGCCATCTTCAGCCGCTGCTGACTCAATAGTTCGGCAACTGGTGGTTCCCACGCAGATTACTCTGCCTCCCTTTTTCTTAGTCTCATTGATAATATCAGCTGCTTCCTGTGTTACCATATAAAATTCAGAATGCATATGGTGGTCTTGTACATTTTCCACCTTAACAGGACGGAATGTTCCAAGTCCTACATGCAAAGTGACTTCTGCAATTCTGATTCCCTTTTCCTTAATCTGTTCTAATAATTCCGGTGTGAAATGAAGTCCTGCTGTAGGTGCTGCTGCTGAACCATCATATTTTGCATATACCGTCTGGTAACGATTTTTGTCTTTTAACTGATGTGTAATGTAAGGTGGCAGTGGCATTTGACCAAGCTGATCTAAGATTTCTTCAAAGATTCCTTCATAAGAAAACTGAATCAAACGATTTCCGTCTTCTACAACCTCTAATACTTCTCCCACCAAAAGTCCTTGTCCAAAAATAATTTTTGTTCCCGGTTTTGCCTTTTTTCCCGGTTTTACCAGGGTTTCCCAAATATCATTTTCTTTTCGTTTTAAAAGAAGTATCTCGATTTTAGCCTGAGTTCCTTCTTTTTCACCAAATAATCTCGCCGGGATGACTTTGGTGTTATTCAACACCAAACAGTCTTCCTGATTCAAATAATTGATAATGTGTTTAAAGTCTGTGTGCTCCATTTCTCCTGTTTCTTTATTCAACACCAAGAGTCTGGAACTGGAACGATCCTCTAAGGGGTCTTGTGCAATCAGTTCCTGGGGCAAGTCATAATAAAAATCTTTAACGTCCATTATTTCCTCAATTCTATTCCCATTTCTTCTAATGCTTTTAATATCTTATTCATTGCCGGTGCATAATCGTTTTCTTCCAATGTCTTATCTTTTGCACGGAAAGTTAAGGAATATGCTACTGACTTGAAGCCTGCACGAATTTGTGCTCCTTCATAAATATCAAACAACTTGTAGCTTTCTAAGTACTTGCCACCCTTTTCGTCAAATACTTTTTCGATATCACCAACCATAATTTCTTTTTTCATTACCATACTGATATCACGAGTTACTGCCGGGAAGTTTGCAATTCCTTCGTACTTACGGTCAAAGCTTGCCATTTCTACAATATAAGGCATATCAATTACAGCTACATATACTCTGTCTTTAATTGCATAATTTTCTGCTACTGTTGGATGTACTTCTCCTAAGTATCCAATCACTTTTCCATCATAGACAATGTTTGCCTGTCTTCCCGGATGAAGGAATGTCTTTCCTGCATTTGGATCATAAGTTTCTTTTCCATGAAGTCCTGCACGGTCTAAGAACTCTTCTACTACACCCTTCATTGTAAAGAAATCACCTTCACCGTACATTCCAAGGGTAAACTGCATACGTTCTTCTGGCAATTCTGTTACCGGAACTTGTTTTGGAAGATAAATGTTTCCTAATTCGTAAAGACGTACGTCCTTGTTTCTTCTATTATAATTGGTAGAAAGTGAAGTCAGCATACCATTTAAAGAAGTTGTTCGCATGATGCTAAAGTCTTCTCCTAATGGATTGGAAATCACTACTGTTTTTCTTAATTCACTGTCTTCCGGTAACAACAACTTATCAAATACCTTAGGGCTTTCAAAAGAGTATGTCATTCCCTGACTGAATCCACAGAATTCTGCCACTTCTCTTGCTACATCTTCTACACGCATCTTAAAGGATTTTTTACCTGCTGTTGCTTCTCCGCTTGGTAAAGTAGTTGGAATATTAGCATATCCATAGAATCTTGCCACTTCTTCTGCCATATCTGCCAAACGCTCTAAATCCTGGCGCCAGGATGGTACAATTACCTCATCCTTTTCATAATCATAATCCAAATCAATTTTCTTAAAGTAACCAATCATGGTTTCTTTTTCTATGTTTGTTCCTAATAATTTGTTTACTTTATCTGCATCAAAAGGAATTCTTCTTCCTTCTTTTACTTTTCCGTAAACGTCTACAACACCACCAACAACTTCACCTGCACCTAACTCTTCGATTAACTGGCAAGCTCGGTTGATTGCATCAATGGCATTGTTTGGATCTAAGCCTTTTTCAAACTTTCCGGATGCATCTGTTCTTAAACCGATTTTTTTACTGGAAAGACGGATGTTAGTTCCATCAAAGCAAGCTGCTTCAAATAACATAGTCTTTACATCGTCTGTAATCATGGAGTTTTCTCCACCCATGATACCTGCTATACCAATCGCTTTTTCTCCATCACAAATCATCAATACAGAATCATCCATGGTACGTTCCTGACCATCTAAAGTAACGAATTTTTCTCCCTTAGCTGCACAACGTACATTGATTTCTCTTCCTGCAATGGTATCCAAATCATATGCGTGCATTGGCTGACCATATTCTTCCATAACGTAGTTGGTAATATCTACAATATTGTTAATTGGGCGGATTCCCTGAGAAGCTAATCTTCTCTGCATCCATTTTGGTGACGGTGCAATTTTAATATTCTTCACCACTCTTGCACAGTATCTTGGACACAAATCTGTATCATGCACGTTTACCTTGATATAATCTGCTACATTTTCATTGTTTCCCGTTTCTGTTACCACTGGAGGACAGAACTTCTTATCAAATGTAGCTGCTGCCTCTCTTGCAATTCCAAGGATTCCAAAACAATCCACACGATTAGAAGTGATTTCGTATTCTACTACGGTATCATCTAATCCCAATGCATGAATGGCACTTTCTCCTACCACTGCATCATCATCGAAAATATAAATTCCATTTTCCGGTGCTTCCGGATACATTTCTCTGGTTGAACCAAGTTCTTCAATAGAACAAAGCATTCCGTTAGATGGAACTCCTCTTAATTTTCCCTTTTTGATTTTTACGCCGCCTGGTGTTTTCTTACCATCGTGTCCACCTGCGACTCTTCCACCGTCTAATACAACCGGAACTTTCTGTCCCTCTTTTACATTTGGTGCTCCTGTTACAATCTGAATGTTTTCTCCTGTTCCAACATTTACCTGACAGATTACTAATTTATCTGCATCCGGATGCTTTTCAATCTTTTCAATCTGTCCGATTACAATTTTATCCAAATCAGCATCTAACTGTTCATAACTTTCTACTTTAGAACCGGAAAGTGTCATTGCGTCTGTGTATTCCTGTGCTGTCACATCTAAATCCGGCACATATGCTTTTATCCATGATAATGATGTATTCATAATTTCCTCCTACCTAAAACTGTTTTAAGAAACGGTCATCGTTTTCATACAGTAATCTCATATCGTCAATTTCATACTTTAACAATGCAATACGCTCTAAGCCTACACCAAAAGCGAAACCAGAATATTCTTCTGGATCAATTCCGCTCATTTCTAATACTCTTGGATGTACCATACCGCAACCTAAAATCTCAATCCAGCCTTCACCTTTACAGAATCGGCATCCCTTGCCACCACATTTAAAGCAGGTAACGTCTACTTCTGCACTTGGCTCTGTAAATGGGAAATGATGTGGACGGAATTTTACCTTAGTATCTTCTCCGAATAATTCTTTTGCAAATTCCTGTAATGTTCCTTTTAAGTCTGCAAAAGTAACGTTTTTATCAATTACCAATCCTTCTATCTGGTGGAAAGATGGGGAGTGTGTTGCATCTACTTCATCTGCACGGAATACTCTTCCCGGTGCAATCATACGAATTGGTAATTTTCCTTTTTCCATCTGACGCACCTGTACCGGTGAAGTCTGTGTACGAAGTACGATCTTATCATTTACATAGAAGGTGTCCTGTTCATCCTTAGCCGGATGATTTGCAGGAATATTCAATGCCTCGAAGTTGTAGTAATCATATTCTACTTCCGGTCCTTCTACTACTTCGTATCCCATACCGATAAAAATACGTTCTACTTCTTCTAAGGCAATCGTATTTGGATGACGATGACCTACACGATTTTTCTTTGCTGGAAGAGTAACATCAATTACTTCCTGTTTCAGACGAATATCACGCTCTGCAGCTTCCATTTTACGTTTTGTTTCTTCTATTAATTTCTCAATACTTTCTCTTGTCTCATTTACTAACTGTCCTACCTTTGGACGTTCTTCTGCTCGAACATCTTTCATTCCTTTTAATACAGCAGTCAGTTCACCTTTTTTTCCAAGGAAGGCAACTCTGACTTCATTTAATTTTTCCAGTCCATCGGAATTTTGAATCTCACGGACTGCGTCTGCTTTGATTTTTTCCAGTTTTTCTTTCATCGCTTTTCTCCTCTAAATTTTAGTGTGATTGTTTCGTTGGGGGGAGCTTTTATTTTCATAAGCAGACCACAGATTATAAAACAATCTGTGGTTCGCGTTGCTCGCCATATGTTCGAAAAGTAAATTGACCGCAAGCGTTCCTTTACTTTTCTCCATCCGGCTCTGCTTATTCCCGCAAAAAAGTCCCTATGTCAGTCTTTTTAACTAACATAGGGACGAAATATTCCGCGGTACCACCCTGCTTCTTAAGAAACAATTCTTAAACTCTTCATTCTGCGTAACGTGCATCTACGTCATATCCTATTCTTACTGTTTTCATTTCAGATATGCAGCTCTGGTGGGAAATTCGATTGCTTTCTTTTCTTAAAAGGACTTCCAGCCGACGATCCTTTCTCTCTGCAAGCAGTGTAGCTCTCTACTAAACACCTTCATTGCCTTTTTCACTCATGGATATTATTCTAGCACGAGAGAAATAAAAGTGCAAGTATTTTATATTACATTTTACTATTTAAAACGTATTACCTCATCTGCAATATCCTGTAGCCTACTGTCATGAGAAATGACAATGATAATATGACTCTCCTTAAAACGTTTTAATTCTTCTACTAACCTTTTTACACTTATATCATCCATTGCGCTAGTTGGCTCATCTAAAATCAATATGTCCGACTCTTTCAACATGGATCTGCAAACGGCAATTTTTTGTTTTTCTCCACCTGATAGATTTGTATTTCGATTACTAATATATGTATTCATTCCCCCTGGTTTTCTTTTTACAAATTCTAAGAGTCCTGCTTCATCTTCTATTTTTTCTTTTTCACTATTTAATCCATATAAAAGATTTTCTCGAATGGTTCCGTCTTGTAGCATCGGCTCCTGCTCAGTAATGGCTACCAAATTTCTTCTGACTTCGTACATATCTAATTCAGAAATATCTTTTCCGTTGTATAAAATCTTTCCCTCTGCTGCTTCTAATACTCCGGTTAAAGTTTCGATAAACGTTGATTTTCCAGTTCCATTCTCGCCATATAACAGATAAATATTTCCTTTTTTCAACTCTGCACTTTTCCCTCTGAAAATAAAGTTTTTATCTCCTCTAACAGCTAATTGATTTACGGTAACGGTATCAATTTCTTCTAATACCTCTTTTCCATTTTCTTCCTTCTCCAGTTGAAATAAATTTTCCATTCTATTTACTGCAACTCGATAGGATTCTCTATTCTTTCCAATCTCTGTTAAATCTTTTATTTTAGACAATATCATTTCTATATACATAAAAACAGTTGTAAGTATACCAACAGAGACTCTTCCGTGTGCTACTGCCCAACCCAAAATCAATATACTCCCTGCATAAGCAATTCTAGAAAGAAATTCATTAAATGCAGTCAAAGAGAAATCTACCCTAAAATATTCCATGGATTTTTCAAAGAAATTGCTCACCGCCCCTACAAATTCCTTATCTTTTTCTTTATACCATGCATTTATTTTTATCACTAACATATTAAAAATCTGATTATCAATCATGGAAAAGAACTTACTTTGTGCTTCCATCATTTCGTGATTTCGTTTGTACAAAACATTCTTTGTTCCAAAATACGCAACATAAAACACTACAATGAAAATCACCAAAAAGATTCCCATGGGTACATACATATAAAACATAATTGGTATCAAAAAGAGTATTAATACTATATTTTTAATAAAAACAGGAATTTTCTCTACCAAATAGTCTCCAATCATAACTGCATCGTTATTAATTCTTTGTGTCAGATATACATTATCAAATTTTCTAAGTGCTTCATACTTTACAAACTTAATATAACGCAATGTATCAAACTCAATTTGAAATGCTACTATGTTGGATAACTTTACATTCCACTCACTAATTATTAGAAAAAGGACTCCCTCCGCTACTGCCAGAAAAAGAACTTTCCCAGCATGGAAATAACCGTGTTCCATCCCCCTTCTTTTAAAATTGCATCTACGCACAAACTTAAATAATATGGTATTACTAACGATAATATAAGAAACATCAAATTAAAAAATAAATATATCACATAACTTCTGGCATTTTTCTTAATATATGCTCTGGTATAAAATTCTGTGCTTTCCGACGATTCATCTATAATTGTATTGTTCATTTTTCCATCACCTTCATCTTATAGTTTACTTTTAATTTTAACTGACTATAAAAATAAGTTTATACCAAAACCGGACTTTTTATTATTCCAGTTTTGGTATAAACTTTTGCTCTTTTCTATGTTATTATAGTAATTTATTCTTTTTACTTTCTCTTCTCCACCCAGCGTTCCTCATAAATATTGTTCACCTCTGCTGCTACCAACAGAATATACATTCCAAAATACAGCCAGAGCATTACCAATACAATTGTTGTCAGACTTCCGTACATGGAAAATCCATTGAAGTAATCCACATATACAGATATTCCAAAGGACAATAACGCCCATCCAACTGCACTCATAATACTTCCCGGTAATTGGCTCCGTATGGATGCCTTACGGTTTGGAAGCATTTTATACATCACTGCAAAAAATACAATTAATACGGCTAACAAAATCAAAGAACGCAAGCGAATAATTCCACCTGTCATCCCAGATATAAACGGCATGTATTTTAATAACAATTTCTGTAAGCTATGCCCGAATACCATCAAGATTAAAGATGCCACAATACTAACTAATAACATCAACGTATACAATATTGCCCGAAGGCGCAAAAACAGCCAATTTCTGGTTTCTTCTATATCATATACGGTATTCAAACCATTGGTCAGATATTGAATTCCCTTTGCGGCAGACCAAATCGCCACTACTGCCGTAACAGACACAATCCCGATAGAATGACTGTACATTTCATGGATAATAGAAATCAAAAACGGTGAAATATAAGTGGGCATAACTCTATTTATCATTTCCATTATCATAGACTCTGTTACCGGTGTATACTGCACCAAGGAAATAAACAACATGATAAAAGGAATCAATGACATCACAATAAAAAATGCTGCCTGTGATGCGAATGCGCTTACATTATCTTTTTGACACTTTTTCCAAAATACTCTCGCACCTGCGATAACTCTCCACATAACTTACTTCCTCCATATTAGGCATATTTTACCAGTCTAATATATATTTTCTATCGTAATTCCCTGATAAAATTTCATTAAAATATCCATATATGACATTCCTGCCTTCGCCATTCCGTTTGCCCCATTCTGGCTCATTCCAATGCCATGACCATAACCTCCACCATATACCACATAACCGTTTTCTACCGGTATAATTGTAATATAAGCACTTGGCAATAATGTCATTGTCACTTCTTTTCCATCTTTGTTAGTTAATTTTTTCAAAGATGTTCCTAAAATATATCGTATATTATATTCATTCATAATCTGCACATTTCCCTGTTCATAGGAAATTTGCAACTTTTTCACGCAACCGCCGCTGCTTCTTTCTAAGACACTCATTCCAATAATGTTTCCAAACCCGGATATGTCATTTACTGTCGCCTGAGAACCATCCGCCTTATACACTTGTATATTCGTTGGATTTGTCTGTGCCCGTTCTGTGATTGCCTGATTCACACCTGTAATATTTTCTACTGGATTTAGTTCTGCTCTCCAGCGAAAATACTGAGATTCGCTATCATACGCTACAATATCCTTATTTTGTATAAATGCGGAAAATGCCTCCTCTGACGAAAAATCCGGCTCACTTTCATCACTCAATAAAGTAACTGCTTTCAAATATCCATCCTTTTCTTCTTCCGGTAAATTCCATGCCGACATATTGTCCGTGTGTCCGCAAGAAGTAGAAAAATAATAGGCTTCCGCAATTTCACCGTTATATTTTATCACTTCTCCCACCGTATCGTCTACTGCAAGATTGGTTTTTTCGTCTTCTTCCTTTTGATTGTAAACCTGATAATTCGTGCTATCATCAATATTCGCTGCAAAAGCCGCATAGTTTCCCTTCATCAGTTGAATACAGGCATAGCTTCTGGCGCAAACAGCTTGTGCTCGCAATGCTTCTACTTCATAAGAAGCCGGCATTTCACTTGGCACTACACCATAGAGATATTTTTCTAATGAAACTTCATTTACTACTCCAAATCCTTCTGAATATTTCCGTATTTCCATACTTCCACGATATCCGAGAGACGTTTTCTCCCCAGCATTATTGGCAAAATATAGTTTTCCGTTTTCTGACGGTACAATTTTCACAAAATCACTACTGTCTGGTGCTAACATAGTTGCTGGTATTATCACCTGTCCTGCCGGAACTGCAACCTGACTTTCTCCTACAGAAACAGTGCAATCTGCATCAGAAACAAATACGGGATTTTCTCGATATGGTGAACTGTCATTTAACAAAAGTACCCGCACATTTTCAATTTCCGCCGGTTGTTTCAGTATAATACCGCACACCTTTTTTTCTGCCACAACAAAGTCTGCCTGAAGATTTCCGATAACCAGCTTAGATTCATCCAATTGTTCTACTGTTCCGTACGTTTTATAAATTTTCAATTTTCCTTCATATTCTAATGTTCCATATCCCGAAATTTCAATCTGGTTTTCGTTAAAACTTAAAACCTTTCCCTGAATCATATCTTCTTTTTTGTATATGGCAACTGCTTTTCCTTTTTTCCACACAATATCGCATATGGTATCTGTAATAGACTCCTCTAAACCATCAATTGTTACACTCATCTGCTGCTTTTCATACAAAACCTGTGCTTCTCCTTTTTCGGTACTATGAACAAACACATTTTTCCATGTGATTTCTTTGGAAGTTCTTTCCTTTACTCCTATGATTTCATTATCCTTCAGATACACCTGATAAGTATCATAAGGTTCAAAATAATTCATTGCCTTTGGCAGCTGATAATATCCCTCCTGCGTTAATATCTGCTGTTTTTTTGCTTGTGTTAAAAAAATAACATTCTCAGTGGTTACTGTCTGATTCACATCTAATAAGTCCAATATTTGCTCATAAACCTTATTCCATTCTTTTCTGGATACTGTTTTTGATTTTGATTTTTTCTCATAAGTAACATATTTATCTATGGATAACTTTTTTAACAAATCCTCCATTTTTCCATAGGTCAACTTACCTTTTAAATTTTTACCGTTATTGATTTCCTTTATTACGTCCTTCCATCCCTGTTGGTCATAATAAGTAAAACTCATCTGACTTGGTAACTCACCAATTGCCACATAGTTTTCCGAATATCCTTGTTCTACACTCTTTGTTCTTGACACTCCTATTCCAACAATAATTAGTAGTATGAAAACAATGATACCACTTAGCATTATGTACTGTCTTTTACTTTCTATCCTTCTCTTTTTCATAATCTTTTCTACTCCGTTTATTTTATACGGTAAAGAGGCTGCTTAAAAAGCAGCCTCTTTCTTTTGTATTCTATGTCTTGTATTCATCCTTCGTACTTCTACAACTCTTTGGTAACTTTTGCGCAAGTTATCTTTGGTAAAAGTTTTGATTCATACATTTTCATTTGAATTTACCCAAAATGCCGTTTCCTGTGATTTTGACGCCTAGCCAATGCTAGGTGGGTAACCGCAACCGCTCTTCTGTCTTCCGTTGCAAACGACGGCCTGACATCCAATTGGCAATGTAGGAATCCCATAAACGTAAATGTAGGTTCAAAATAACAGGGGTATCGCACATTCCAGGAATCATTTTCGTTTCTTTCTAAAAAGGATTATACTCTATTATTTCACAAATTTCAATGTAAAATTCTTGTCAATTTTTGGTTTTTTCTATTGTTATCTTTTTTCTCATTTTTTCTGCAAATTTTCTACTCCAAATGCTCCCGGCAATAACTCTTCCAAAGTCGTAATTTTGTAATCTTCCACATTATTTGCAAGAATCACCTGTAAAGATGCATCTGCAAACTCTGATAGCACCTGCCGGCAGATACCACATGGTGGTAAATAGTCCCCGTGATCTCCGTTAATAACAATTGCTTCAAACTCTCGTTCTCCGTCTGAAACAGCCTTAAATACTGCTGTTCTTTCTGCACAATTAGTAGCTCCGAAGCTGACATTTTCAATATTGCAGCCGGTATATACCTTTCCACTCTTTGTAAGTAATGCCGCTCCTACGCGAAAATGTGAATACGGAACATATGCCTGTTCTTTTGCTTCTATTGCTTTCATAATCAATGCTGGTATTTCCATTTACATTCCTCCTTTGGAACGCTTCTTCTGTCTATATTCTATATTATTTTTCTTGGAAAATCTATAAAAATAATCATATAAATTCTAAAAAAAATATTAAATTTTCTTTATTTTCTTGTCTTGAAATAAATACATATGGTATGATAGGAGAATCGACAGTGTTTCACACAGTATCACTTTAACACTGTACTTTTAAAATATCCAGAAAGGGGTTTTATATGCACACGAATTCTTTTTGCGAAATCACACCTGAAATTGCGCATTTAGCAGAACTAAGCCGTCAGGCGGCAACTATAAATCCGGAACTTTTCACAACCTACGATGTAAAACGTGGATTGCGTGACCTTAACGGAAAGGGCGTGCTTGTTGGACTGACTGAAATTTCCGATGTCTGCTCCACAAAAATGGTAGATGGTAAATCTGTTCCGGCTCCAGGTGAATTGTACTACCGTGGTTATAACGTAAAGGATATTATCCGTGGATTATCTGACAATAACCATTTTGGTTTTGAGGAAAGTACATATTTACTTTTATTTGGAAAGCTTCCTACTTCAGAAGAATTGACTTCTTTCTGCCAGGTTCTTGCCAAATACCGTACACTTCCTACCAGTTTTGTGCGTGATATTATTATGAAAGCACCTAGTCAGGACATGATGAATACACTTGCTCGTAGTGTTCTTACACTTTATTCTTATGATGATAGAGCAGATGATATTTCTATTCCAAATGTTTTAAGACAATGTCTGGAATTAATCAGTCTCTTTCCATTGCTTTCTGTATATGGATATCAGGCATATAAGCATTATCATGATGGAGCCAGCCTTTTTATTCATACACCAGACCCAAAACTATCTACCGCTGAGACGATTCTTCATCTTCTGCGCCCAGATAGTAAATATACACCATTAGAAGCAAAACTTTTAGATATTGCCTTGATTCTTCATATGGAACATGGCGGTGGTAATAACTCTACCTTTACTACACATCTTGTTTCTTCTTCTGGAACAGATACTTACTCTGCAATTGCAGCTTCCCTCGGTTCTTTAAAGGGACCTCGCCATGGTGGAGCAAATATCAAAGTAGTAAAAATGTTTGATGATATGAAACAACACATCCATGATTGGAATGATGAGGAGGAAATCAGTGCTTATCTTACTGCTCTTTTGCATAAGGAAGCATTCGACCATGCCGGACTTATCTATGGTATGGGTCATGCTGTATACTCCTTATCTGATCCTCGTGCAGAACTGTTTCGTTCTTTCGTACAGCGTCTGTCTAAGGAAAAGGGTCGCGAAGACGAATTTGCTTTGTATTCTACTGTAGAACGTCTTGCGCCTCAAATCATTGCAAGAGAGCGAAAAATCTACAAAGGTGTTAGCCCAAATGTAGACTTCTTCTCAGGCTTTGCTTACAGTATGCTGGACTTACCATTAGAGTTGTATACACCAATCTTTGCCATTGCACGAATTTCCGGTTGGAGTGCACATCGCTTAGAAGAATTAAACTACAATGGAAAAATCATGCGTCCTGCATATAAAAACGTACAGGAACACTTGGAATATACTCCAATGGATGAAAGATAATTATTCTTTATCTCTATAAATGGGCAGTTCAAACCAAAAGGTACTGCCCTCGCCTATACGGCTTTCTACACCATACGCAGCTTCATGCAATTCCAAAATGTTTTTTACAATAGAAAGTCCCAATCCTGTCCCCATAACCGCACGTTTATGGGTTTTATCTACTTTATAATATCTATCCCACACATATGGAAGTTCTTCTCTTGCAATACCATCACCGGTATCATTCACTTCGATTCGTACCATATTTTCTCGTACAAGCTGACGAACCAAAACTTTTTTATCAGCTCCCGTATAGTTAATGGCATTATTTACAAGGTTATAAATCACTTGAAAAATCTTAAATTCATCCGCTTCTACCATAACCTCTTCTTCATATTGAAATTCAATGGTATATCCATCTTGTTCTTTTAACTTATTATAACGTTCAAAAACGGATTGAATACTTTCTGTTAAATTATAAACGGAGGCTTCTTTCTCCATCACGCCTGCCTGAAGTTTTGAAATATCCAACATATCATTTACCAACATAGTAAGTCGACGTGACTCATCTATAATCACCTGTACATTTTCTGGTGTATTTTCTCCCGGCAAATCTCTCATTACCTCAGCATAAGCAATAATCATTGTCAGTGGCGTACGCAAGTCATGGGAAACATTTGCCAAAAGTTCCTTACGAAATCCCTCTGTTTTTTCCAATTCTCTTGCTGCATAATTCAATGTTTCAGAAAGTTGTGCAATTTCCCGATAATCTTTTCCTGAAAATTCCACGGAATAATCGCCCTTCGCCAACTCTCTTGCTGAATCATTTACTTTAATAATAGAACGAGATATTTTTCTTGATAATAAAAGAGCAATTACCAAAGACAGCAGCAATAAAATAACAGAAATCCAGATAAACTGTATTCGCAGAGTATCCACTGTCGCATCTACCGGTGTCAACTGTGAATTTACCATTACAACAAATGCATTTGTCCCATCCTCAACAATCTCTACATATATTGCTGATTGCACCATTTTTTGTCCATGATTTTGCAAAAAATCGTTTTGCGGTTGCGGTGGAACTTGTTGGCTTTCATTGTTTACGGGTGGCTGTCCTTCTAAAGGAAATGTAATATTTCTGTTTCCTTCAAATTCAATTTTTGCCTTTCCACCCTGCTCTTTTGCCTGCTGATAGTATTGTTCAAACTCTTCTTTTGGTATACTGCTCATTTGAGAATTCATAATGTATTCTGCACTATGAATCACATTCCCTTCCGAATCTGCCACTAAAATAGAAAGATTTCCTTCAGCAGCGATACTGTCAATTTGCGTTTCTGCATCACTTGGTAACTCTTTTTCTATATCTATCACTTTTTCTAATGCATTCTTGGCTTCACGATTTTTAATAAGTTTATAAAAGGTATCCAGATAACAAATCTGAAACACCCACAAAATAGCAAGTAAAATCACTGTGAAACTTAACAAATACAGGAACACTTTCCATTTTATACTGATTTTTTCTCTTACTTTTTCTTTTCTAAGCTTCAAAACGATACCCCACTCCTCTTAATGTTACCAATAATTTTCTATATTGCCCTAAACTGCTGCGTAAAAGTTTCACATGTGTATCCAAGGTTCTGTCATCTCCATAGTAATCATATCCCCAAACCTCTGTAATCAACTTTTCTCGCTCCAACGCAATATTTCTGTTTTTTACTAAATAGAATAACAGCTCATATTCTTTTGGAGACATATCTACTCTTTTTCCGTCTACGGTAACAGTTCTTCCGGTAAAATCTACTATCAGACCTTCTTTTTGAAAAACTTCTCTTTCCGTTTTTTCTTTCTTTCCCTGATTTCGATTAATCACTACTTTTACCCGCATCATCAATTCCTTGGGAGAAAAGGGTTTTACTACATAGTCATCTATTCCTATTTCAAATCCATGAATTCTATCGTACTCTTCTCCTCTTGCAGATAGCATAATTACTGGTATATCCTTTTCCTTTTTTATTTCACGGCAAGTAGAGAAACCATCCAGTTCCGGCATCATTACGTCTAAAATAATAACATCAAAATCCTGTTGCCTGCAAATGCGTACTGCTTCCATTCCATCTCTTGCTTCTACAATTTCATATCCTTCAAATTCTCCGTACTTTCGAATAATGGTACGGATTTTTTCTTCGTCATCTACAACTAATATTCTACTCATGTTCTATTCATGTTCTCCTTATATCAATCTACACCGCAGTGGACGTTCATTATATCGTGATTCTATCTATCACTCAATCATTTCGTCATTTGTTGGACACCCAAGCGTGTTCCTCTCACTTGCATTTATTATATCACAATGCACTTACAATTGTCGAAAAGTATCCCAAATTATATTTACAATAAAGAAAATATTGAAACTTTTAGGCTTTTAGTGTAAAATTAGTATATATTAAATTGACTATACTGAAGGAGCGGTGGTTACTATGGAAGATGTAAAAATTTTAATATGTGATGACTCGATTTTAGCACGCAAACAATTAAAAGATATTATTCGCAGGTGCGGTTATAACACCTTTCTAGAAGCTACCAATGGAGAACAGGCTGTTGCGCTATACAAAGAATCAAAACCGCAGCTGGTTTTTTTAGATATTGTTATGCCTCAGATGGACGGTGTACAAGCAATTCGTGAAATTCGGCAATTTGATCCTAATGCGTATATTATTATTGTTTCTTCTGTTGGTACACAGTCTCAGTTGAAAGCTGCCATTTTGGAAGGTGCACATGACTTTATTCAAAAGCCTTACTACTCTTCCACCATTATCCAAATTGTAAAACAACGTTTCGAAGGGAGATAGGTTATGTATACACAATTTTTCGGAAATTTTCTAATTAATAAAGGCATTATTACAACAGAACAACTTATGGAAGCTCTGGAAATTCAGTCTTCTGCTCATCAAAAACTGGGTACACTCGCTATCCATGCCGGATATATGACCGCAAATGAAGTAGAAGATGTCTACATTATGCAGACTCATTATGATAAACGTTTTGGCGAATTAGCTGTAAAACTTGGTTATCTTACACAGGCTCAGGTAGAAAAGTTACTAAAGTTTCAGCTTCCTGATTATATGAAACTTGGACAGGTACTTGTGGAAAAGCAATGGATATCTAATGTTGACTTGGAAAATTTAGTAGCTGAATATCGCTCTGCTTATGAGATTTATGACCTGAACTTGGTAATTGAGCAGCAGGAATTAGTGGAAAAACTTCTCTCTTCCTTCTGTTCTAAAGAAAATATTGAACATCCGGAACGTATCATTCCGTATATGACACTCTTTTTCAATAATTTGATTCGTTTTATTGGAGAAGATTTTACACCTTTAGAAATTATTCCAATGCCAGAAGTTCCTACTAATTTCTGTGTTTCGCAAGAAATCGGCGGAACTTTGCTATCTGCCTTAGATATGGAACCTCAGACGGCTATTGCGTTTGCATGCAAATATGTAGATGAAGAGTTCACAGAATTTGATGAATATGTTCTTGCTTCCGTAGAAGATTTTCTAAACCTTCACAACGGACTGTATACCGTAAATATATCCAATGAACATTCCATTGAATTGAAGCTGGAGCCACCTGTGATACAAGAACATACAACTCTTTCTACGGACTCACCCGCTTATCTTCTTCCGATTATTTATCCTTTTGGACGAATTAACTTTATTGTATCTATCTTATAAAATATTTTCAAAATATAACACGATATTTCTTGTGACGCAAAAAGTCCTGTTACACAAGAAAGTGTCTTCGACACTCTCAACTCCCCTGCCCCTCAATCATGAGGGGAAGGGGTTTTCCTTTGTCTTTCTTTATTGTAAAATTCTATTATGAATATATTACAATCCATCTTTACCGATTAT
>JAAYPT010000070.1 GCA_012519695.1 Clostridiales bacterium
CTTTTTCTCAATCCCCTCTGCTACTAATTAAGGTTATCATAAGAATTTCCTTGTGTTTTGTTAATGTTTTCTTGTAAATTTTTCCCTTTCTGTGTACAATTATAGTAACGGTACTATAAAGATTTCATATTACCAAAAGGAGATTATTATGGACGATAACAGATTAAAAAGCAACAATGTATACAAATATCTTACTTTCTGGGCTAATGGCAACATCTATGCGGTGTCAAGCACAGATGTATTACAACTCATTGAAATGCCTTTTATTACTCCTATTCCAGAAATGCCTGATTACATTAGAGGTATTTTACACTTACGAGGCGAAAATATTCCTGTAATCGACTTAGGACTTCGTCTTCAGGAAAAGTCGGTAGAAAAAAGTGATTCTGCCAGAATTGTAGTTCTTTCTACCAAGGATGGGGATCTGGGATTGATTGTAGAATCTATTGGAGAAATCTTTGACTTAGCTTCGGCAGATATTTCTACCATTCCTAAAATTGCCGATTCTACCGGAAAACATATTATTTCCAGTGTTGCATTGCATAACGGACGTTTGATTCCTATTTTAGATATCGCAACCATTTTATCCGACGAATCCTTGAAAAATATTGATTTGCAACAAACAAATACCTCAAATGATAACTAGTCTTTTCCTTACTTAAAAAACGCTCTTTTTTACCTATTACTATTTATTATTTTTGATTTGCAGGCTCAATACTGATGCTCTTACCCTTAATCTTAGCTCCTGCCAATGCTAAAAGAACCTCTCGACCATATTCTCTCGGAACCTCTACAAAGGTATACTTATCAAACATATCGATAGCACCTACCAGTTTTCCCGGCATTCCGGATTCTCCGGCAATTGCTCCTAAAATATCTCCAGGCTTTACTTTCTGTTTCTTTCCTATATTAATAAACAGACGAACCATTCCTTCTTCTGCTCCGGTATCACCAAAGTCAAAATTGTCTTTTTCGGAATTTTGTTCTTCGTTTCCACCCATTGCCATTTTCAAGAAAGCTGCTGCAATGTCCATGGCTGTGTAATCGGATTCGTTTACCTGATTTTCAATCATATCAAGCATTGGTGTCAAATCTTCTTCCTCAATCACTGTGGACACCTTATCCATAATTTTTTCTAATTTTACCTGGGCTACATCCTGCATGGTTGGAATCTTCTGTGCAAGAATCTTTGTCTTACAGTAACGCTGAATATCCTTTAACTTATAGACTTCTTTTCCTTTTACAAAGGTAAAGGAACGTCCGGTTCTTCCGGCACGTCCGGTTCTTCCGATACGATGTACATAATACTCGTCATCCTGTGGAACATCAAAGTTAAAAACGGCTTCTACATCATCCACATCAATTCCTCGTGCTGCCACATCGGTAGCTACCAGTATCTCTGTTTTTCCATTTCTGAAGTTATTCATTACACGGTCACGCTGTTGCTGCTTCATATCTCCGTGAAGCCCTTCCGCAAAATAACCTCTGCCTTGCAATGCTGTTACCAGCTCGTCTACCATACGCTTGGTATTACAGAATACCAAAGAAAGCTTTGGATTGTATACATCTAAAAGACGACTTAATACTTCTACTTTATCCTTACGCTTTACATCATAATAATACTGCTCGATATTTGGTACTGTCAGTTCCTTTTTTACCACCTTAATTGTTGTGGCATTCTTCTGATACTTTCTGGTAATATCTAAAATTGCCTTTGGCATAGTTGCGGAAAAGAGCACCACCTGTCGGTCTTCCTTCAGATATCCCAATACCGTCTCAATATCCTCACGGAATCCCATATTCAGCATTTCGTCTGCTTCATCCAATACAATGGTATTAATGAAATCACACTTAATGGTCTTTCTTCTCAAGTGATCCATAACACGTCCCGGAGTTCCTACGATAATCTGCGCTCCGCCCTTTAAGGAACGAATCTGCTTACTAATCTCCTGTCCCCCGTATACCGGAAGCACTTTTACTCCATGCATGTATTTCGCCAGATTACGAATCTCATCGGCTACCTGAATGGCTAATTCTCTGGTAGGGCACAATACAATCGCCTGTGTCTTTTTATTCTGCGGATCTGCCTTCATTAATAAAGGGATTCCGAAGGCAGCAGTCTTTCCGGTTCCCGTCTGTGCCTGACCAATTACATCGCCACCGGCTAACACTACCGGGATTGCCTTTCCCTGAATCGGACTCGCTTCTTCAAATCCCATTTCCTTAATTCCTCTTAATATTTGAGGAGATAAATCTAATTCATCAAATCTTACTGTTTCCATATATTTCCTTTCGTTGGCTAGTTTTAAAGCCTGTTGCTTATCATAACAGAGATTACCTTGATTGTCAAACTTCTAAAAATTTTTCAAGCGTTCCTATTGACTTTGTTTTCTATAAGTAGTAGTATTTGTTTGTCGTTAATATAGTTTTTAATACTACATGTTATATTTTTCAATTCTATACATATAATAATTCTAGAGGAGATGATTATATGAAATTTAAATTAAAAGAACCAGGTAGTTCTATTACTCATTTTATTGGTATGCTGATGGCACTTTTTGCTGCTACGCCTCTTCTGATACGAGCTTCTACCAATCCAGACAAAGTGCATGTCATATCCCTTGCTATTTTTATCATTAGCATGATTTTACTTTATGCAGCCAGTGCTACTTATCATGGATTGGATTTGTCTGAGCATACTAACCGCATTTTACGAAAACTAGACCATATGATGGTTTTTGTATTAATTGCCGGCAGCTATACGCCGGTATGTGTAATTGTGCTTGGGGGAAAATTAGGCTATACACTTTTAGCTCTTGTATGGGGAATTGCCCTTGCCGGAATTCTAATTAAGGGTTTTTGGATTACTTGTCCAAAATGGTTTTCTTCTGTACTTTATATTGCTATGGGTTGGATTTGCGTACTGGCATTTACTCAGATTATCAATTCCTTATCCCCACAGGCATTCGGATGGCTCCTGGCAGGCGGCATCATCTACACCATTGGCGGTATTATTTATGCATTGAAGCTACCAATCTTCAATGCAAAACACAAGAACTTCGGTTCCCACGAAATCTTCCATTTGTTCGTTATGGGTGGAAGCATCTGTCACTTTATCATGATGTACTGTTTCGTGGCAAAAATGCCGATTTTATAATCCATGTTTCTGTTGGCTTTGATACTGTTGTATCAGAGCCTCTTTTTCTTTACGGGAAAGTTTTTTTATTCCTGCTTCCCGTTGCATTGCCTCCTGCTTGGTCTCATGCACTTCAAGGTAAACTAACTTCACCGGAGTCCTTCCTCTGGTATACTTGGCACCTTGTCCACAATTATGTGCTTCTAATCGCTTTTCCATATCGTTTGTCCATCCGGTATATAAAGTTTTATCACTACATTCTAATATATAGGTCACATTCTGTTTCATATCTGTTCCTTCTATGTAAAGAGACTGCCTTGCAGTCTCCTATATGCAAAGCAGTCGTTCCCATTGTACTTCACTCAAATTCACACTACCTGTTAAAATTATACGACTGCGTTTTTTCTATCTATACTTCATTTTATGCTTTTTTCAGGCTCTTGTGCCTGTATTTTCCAGCCATCTAAATGCAGTCATATTTATCTTTTATTATACTTTCTTTTCCAAAACTTGTAAAGAATGCTTTCCTTGGGCTACTCCAAATATTCCATAGGATTTATGGGTGCTCCGTCCTTTTGTAACGCAAAATACAAATTTGCTCCTTCTACAGAAAAATATTTGGTAGGTTCACTGACATAACCAATCACATCGCCCTCTGTCACTTTCTCTCCTGTTTGAAAGGCTATTTCTTTCAACTGTCCGTATACTGCGCTGTAACCGTCTCCCATATCTATTGTAACGGTTGCGCCTGTTTCTGCATTATTTTCCACTGCCGTTACTTTTCCTGCGGCAACCGCCTCTACCGGTGTGTTCACTTCCGCCTGTATGATAACTGCGGGATTATACTTATATTGGTCTAATGTAGCAAAATACACCGTCTGATCCATACTGTAATTCATTATTACATTTCCTTGCAGTGGCCATCCGATATTTTCTGCGTCAAAGTGCGGCTCTACTTCCTGCATCACAGGCTCTTTTTCCACAACTGTTTCCGGCGCATCTAAGAAATCACTATTCTGCGCATTATTCTGCGGTTGGATTATTCCGGATACGGCTTCTGTCTGTTGTTTTGCCTCTTCTTCCAGTTTAGCCTGCTGTTCTTTTTTCTGGGTTTCCTGCTTTTCCTTTGCTACCTCTTGCTTTTCTAATAATTCCTGCTCTTTTGCCAGCTTGGCTTCTTGCTTCTTCGTCTGTTGGGAATAATAAACACCAGTCATTCCAAACGCTGCCGCTAACATAATTACCGCTGCAATGATATAAGACTTTTGTTTCCATCCTGTTGTTGTTTTTCTTCCTCTCATCCTATCACCTTCCTGTTTTTATTTTCCTTGTTAGTCTTGCCGAAAAAAAACAGGTTTATGCAGTGGTTTTAATATATTTTTAATGCTAACTCCTTATAGTAATATGTCAAAATTTCTTTATAGGTTTTTCCTTGTTTTGCCATGTCGTTTGCTCCATACTGGCTCATTCCCAGTCCATGTCCTAACCCTTTCGTAAGAATTCGTACCTGTCCTTCTACTTCTTTTATGTAAAAACAGGCTGAGTTTAATCCCACATATTGCCGAAACTGCTCGCCGGACAACGTAATGTTTCCTATTTGTATTTGTGTAACGTACCCACTATCATCTCTTCCAGTTATCTGAATCATTGCCGGGATTTCCTCCGGACTAAGCGCAAGTGCGTTGTCTGCCGCCTGCAATTTTTGTGCTAACTCCTCTTTTTCCATAAAAATAACCTTTAAATAATCCGGGGATGAAATATCCGTCATACTGTCTACCGCTTTTAAATAAGGAACATCTTCTCTTCCCAATGCCGTCTGACTGTCTCTTGTCCTTCCGGCACTTACCGCATGATATGCCACTTCTGCGGGTTTTTCCTGCCAGGTCAAAATCTCCCCTTGGGTTGCAGCCACTGCCTGTTCTAATAAATGGTATTTTTCTTCAAATCCCTTTTTTTCAAAAAGTTTCAACAGTTCCTGTGCATCCATGGAATCCGGTAATTTCTTTTGTTCCCTCTGTGCTTTTACAATCATTGTTCTCGCAATCACTGCCTGCGCTTTTAAGGTTTCTTCTTCACTTTCCAGTGAAATCTGTTTAACCACCACGCCTTTTACATATTCCTCCACATCTATTTCCTTTGCTTTTGCATCCGCAGATGTGTTACTTAATTTTATTTTTTCTACATCTTTTTGATTTAAGCTTGTCTCTTCTCCTTGAAATAGCAACGTCGCAATATATGGAATTGCCACTACTAATACACATATAAATAAAAATGTTTTTATTTTTTCTTTCATAGGCATCCCCCTTCTGATGTAGCTTATGTAAGACACTCAAAAAAAATACCAGTTTTTTGCCAAACAAATGTTCTTGCATTTTCTTAAAAAATATGCTATTGTTGTTTCAGAACATTTGTTCGTATCGGAGGGATTTAGATGAACTTACAAATGAACATGGATTTAATGGAGAAATTAACGATTCTTTCAGATGCAGCTAAGTATGATGTTGCCTGTACTTCCAGCGGAGTAAACCGCAAAGGTACCGGCAAGGGCATGGGGAATTCCATTGCGCCCGGCATTTGTCATACCTTTTCCGCAGACGGTCGTTGTGTTTCTCTTTTGAAAATATTATTTACAAATGAATGTATTTTTAACTGTGCCTACTGCCTGAACAATTGCAATAGCGATGTGAAACGTGCTGCATTTACTCCGGAAGAAGTCTGTACTCTTACCATGGAGTTTTATCGCCGTAATTATATCGAGGGACTTTTTCTAAGCTCCGGTATCATGGTAAGTCCCAACTATACCATGGACTTAATATACCAAACAGTTTATCAGTTAAGAACCGTTCACCACTTTAACGGTTATATTCATGTAAAGGCTATTCCCGGTGCTGACCCTGTTTTAGTGGAAAAGACCGGATTTCTTGCAGACCGTATGAGTATTAATCTGGAACTTCCTACTTCGGATGGTTTAAAACAGCTTGCCCCATATAAGTCACGAAAGACAATTTTAAAACCTATGCGACAGATTCAGAATGGAATTGCAGAAAATAAGCATGAGCTTATGGTTTATCGTAAGGCCCCTACTTTCGTTCCGGCAGGACAGTCCACACAAATGATTATCGGTGCTACCCCTGAAAATGATTTTCAGATTATGAGCGTTGCAGAAGGACTTTATAAAAAATTTTCTTTAAAGCGTGTATTTTACTCTGCCTTTGTGAATGTAAACAACAATTCCAATCTTCCTGCTACCACCGGTGGACCTCCGCTTCTACGGGAACATCGACTGTATCAGGCAGACTGGTTGCTACGTTATTATAAGTTTGAAGTATCGGAATTGTTATCTGAAGAACACCCGGACTTTAACATCTTTTTAGACCCGAAATGTGACTGGGCTTTACGTCATCTGGAATATTTTCCGGTAGAAGTCAATCGTGCCAGCTATCAGACACTTTTGCGTGTTCCCGGCATTGGCTACAAGTCTGCGGAACGTATTGTAAAGGCACGTCGTATGAATAAACTCACTTTTGATGACTTAAAAAAAATCGGGGTTGTCTTAAAGAGAGCCCTTTACTTTATCACCTGTTCCGGAAAAATGATGTATAATACCAAGTTAGAAGAGAACTATATCTGCCAGAATCTTATGCGTGATAAAACACAGATTCCAAAGGATATTCGGGAATCCGGCTATCAACAGTTAAGTTTTTTTGACCAGGATATGCGGGCAGATTTTCATCTTACCGATACACAGATTATTCCGCCGGGACAACAGATTACCGTCATTTAGCAAGGAAGAAAAGGAGGACAACTTATGTATATTTTCCTTTGTGAAGATAGTATTGATGGAATTTTTACGGGAGTATATGATGCCTGGGCAAGCCGTTACGGACATCAAAATGTCTCTCTTACCACGCATACTCCGGACAATTACACACTGTTTGATGAATATATTACGGTTACTCCCGATACAGAAAAGAGTCAAAAAGTCGCAAACACCTTACGAACGCAACTGGGAGAGGAAGTATTTTCTCAGATTTGCGAAGCTGCTTCTGCTTTAGAGGAACCTTCTCATAGGCACAACTATATCCCTAAGGCAGATGCCGTTTATCGCACAATTGTTTTGGGATTATCTCTAAAAAATGGCAATCGTGTGTTAGATTATCTTGGAGAACCTTATGTAAATCGTGTGTTTCAGTTGTCTCGTGCCACAGGAAACGAAGCCCATCATCTCCTTGGCTTTCTGCGATTTCAAGAATTAGAAAATGGTGTTCTTTTCGCCCGTATTCATCCGAAAAATGACGTATTATCCTTTCTGGCGAATCATTTCTCGGATCGTTTACCGGAAGAAAACTTTATGATTTATGATGAGACACGAAAAAAGGCCGCCCTGCACCGGAAAGGTTCTTACTTTTTCCTTACCGGCACAGAGGACCTGGATGAACAACTATTGCAACGTCTCTCTCCACAAGAACTGGAATATCAGAAATTGTGGTGTGGATTTTTTGAAAGTATTGCTATTGAAGCCAGATGCAATCCCAAATTGCAAAATCAAAATATTCCGAAACGCTTTCAAAAAAATGCGGTAGAATTTTCTTCTCACCTATAACTGAAACATTTTTACAATCTCTTGCAACTTTGCAATATTTTCTTCACTGCTATCCACTAATGTATTATTCACTTGCACAATCTGGAACATTTCCTGTGTTCGCTGTGCAATATCAGTAATACCACCCGCAGCCTCACTTACTGTTTTACTTACATTTTCCACTGCATCTGCAATATCGGTAATTGCTTTTTGCAGCACCTCGATTTGACCGCCGATTTCACTCATGTCACCTTCAAATTCTGCTGCATCTTCTGTATATTGCTCTGCAACTGTATTAAAGCTACCATAGTCACTTAATACATTCTTTTCTAAGAATTCTGAGCTTTCCTCTAAACAAGCTGCCATATTTTCTACTGCTGTATTTACTTCTCCGATAATCTCATTTATATCTGTTACTGTATTGGAAGTTTGATCAGCTAAAGAACCGATTTCACCTGCTACCACTGCGAATCCTTTTCCTGCCTCTCCGGCTCTTGCCGCCTCAATGGATGCATTTAAAGCCAATAAGTTGGTTTGACTTGAAATATCCAAAATCGCTTTGGTTAATTCGTTAATTCGCTCTACCGCCTTTGCCTGCTCTATTGCCTCGTCTGACTTGCGTCGTACGTTTTCGTACATTTGGGTTGTTTTATCACTTGCACTCTGTGTCTTACCCTTTAGCAGACCAGCCCGCTCTTTTACTTCAACAGATACTTTTTGTCCTACTTCTGAACGGTTTCGGATTACTTCTGCGCGTTGACGAATATCTGCAATTGTATTATTTACGGTTTCCATAGTTGCTGCTGTCTCTTCCATTGCCGCTGCAAGCTGTTGGGTAACTGCTACATTACTCTCTCCCATTTCACTGACCTGATCTGTTGTCTGTGTCATTTGAGCAACTGTCTTACTGATATCTTCATCTGCGGTACGAATATCTTCTACCATCTTTCGAAGATTTCTTCGCATATTATGCATCGATACTGCCATTGCTGCCGTTTCGTCTTTTTTCTTATAAAGAACATCATTATTGGGATCGTGGGTAAAGTTAAACTTCGCCGTGGATTCCACAATTCCATTAATCTGCTGAATCGGTTTTGTCAATCCGCGACTAATCAAAAGACCTATGACCGCAGAAATAAGCAATGCTAAAACCGCTCCTCCGGCAATCATTTTTCCTAAGTATATTGCTTCCCCACGAAGCTCTGACAATGCAACCGTCATTACCAATAACATACCATTGTCAAGTTTTGTATAATACAAGTCTTTTTGAGCACCTTTATATGTATACTCCACAATTTTTTCTTCCTTACTCTCATCTGACAATGCTGCTTCTACCGTAGACAACCTGCTGTCTGCATCCGAAAGTTGCGTTCCCGTCTCTAAATCCTTATGATACATGACCTTTCCATCTGCATTTGCCAGAAAACTATAACCCATATCAATTGTGGAATCGTCTTTTAGTGTTTCTTCAAATTTTGAAAAATCAATGTCCATACCAACAATTCCGATGGACTCACCATTTACATAAATTGGTACAACATAAGAAATCATATATATATATCAATATTTGAGTTTAAATATGGTTCCATCCATGTTGCCTTTTTATTTTCTACCGGAATATAATACCATCCGACATGTTCTACATCACTTTTATCGTACATAGAAAAATCTGTCGGTGTTACACTTTCAAATTCTTCATCATCTGAATTTCTTGTAAGAAATAAACCGCTTGTTGGTTCTGTAAAATCAGGATTATAACGAATGTATGCGGTCAGTGCTCCTTCTGTATTGGATGCCGCCTCCATTAGTACATTTTTCATTTTCTCTGTGTAGGTATCTACATACTCTTTGTTGCTTTTAAATTCCTCCGGATCTTCTAGGTCTGCGATTGCAATATTATATACTGTATCTACCGACTGGGATACTCTTTGAAGCATACCGTTAATTTTCTGACTTTGCTCCTGAGTATTTAATTCCATAATTCTTTTGGAATCTTTATAAGATGTCCTGTATACATTCTGTATGCTGATAACTCCACATACGCAAACAGAAATCAATGTACAAATTAGCACTGATATGGTAATTTTGGTCTTGATTGACTTCATATAATAGTCCCCCTTCTCCTTCGCATTTGTGCATTTTGTTGACTACAATTATAATTTTACCATATTTTTCATCTATTTCAACATATTCTTTATAATATTACTTAATTTTGCAAACTGCTCTAAGCTTAATGCTTCTCCTCGAATGCTTGCACTCACTCCCAGCTCTTGGATTGCCTGAGCAATCTTTTCCTTAGATAACGGAATATCCGATGCATTATTCAAACCATTTGCCAATGTTTTTCTGCGTTGATTAAAGGACGCACGAATGATACGAAACATCATTTTTTCATCCTCTACCTGTACCGGTACTTCCTTATGTCTTGTGAGACGTATTACCGCACTTCCGACTTTCGGTCTTGGCATAAAACAATTTGGTGGCACATTCGCTACAATCTCCGGTTTTGCATAATATTGTACAGCCAAAGAAAGCGCCCCGTATTCCTTTGTCCCCGGTCCTACTTGCATACGGTCTGCCACTTCCTTTTGTACCATGATGGTAATGCTATCAATGGGAACATGACTTTCAAACAGTCCCATAATAATGGGTGTGGTTATATAATAAGGCAAATTCGCTACTACTTTAATTGGTTTTCCGCCATTTCGTTCTTCTGCTAATTTGTTAATATCCACTTTTAAAATATCATTGTTGATTACTTCTACATTATCGTAATCACTTAAGGTATCTGCCAAAATAGGAATCAGATTTTTATCAATTTCTACTGCTGCTACTTCCCTGGCATTTTCACATAGATACTGTGTCATGGTTCCGATTCCCGGTCCGATTTCTAACACAAAATCTTCTTTTGTCACGCCTGCCGCTGCAATGATGCGCTCTAAAACCCTTGTATCAATTAAAAAATTTTGTCCGAATTTTTTTTGAAAATTAAAATTATACTTTTGCAATACCGCAATGGTATTTTGTGGATTTCCTAATGTTGCCATAACTAAACTACTCCTATTCTATTACTCCTTCTCTGCCTTTACCCCAAAGAGACGCTGTGCATTTCTTCGAGTGGCTTCTATTACTTCCTCCGGCGTAATTCCTCGAATATGTGCAATTTCTGCTGCTACATATGGTAAGTTCAAAGAGGAATTGCGTGTACCGCGGTTCGGTTCCGGTGCTAAATACGGGCAATCTGTCTCCAGCAAAATCCGTTCCATTGGTACGGTTGCTGCTACTTCTTTTACTTTTTTCGCATTCTTAAAGGTCACTACTCCGCCGATTCCAATATAGTATCCCATTTTTACATATTCCGCTGCCATTTCCTTAGAATAAGAAAAGCAATGAATTACCCCTGGAATTTCTTCGGCATGAATCCCCTTCATAAGTTTTAGTGTATCTTCTGCTGCATCTCTTGAATGAATAATAACAGGCAATCCTTCCATTTTTGCCAGTTTCATCTGCCATTCAAACCATTCTCTCTGGGCTTTTTGTACTTCTTCTTCCTTATCCCAATAATAATCCAGTCCAATTTCACCTATGGCTACTATCTTTTCCAGTGTGGATTTTTCTTCCAGCCACCTACAAGTATCATCATTCAAGTCTCCAATATCACTTGGGTGTATTCCAATTGCACCATAAATAAAATCATACTTATTCATAAGCTCTACGGTTTTCTCACAACCACGAAAATCAGAACCTACATTTATAATTGTCTCTATTCCATTTTCCTTCATAGATGTTAGCAATTCTTCTCTGTCATTATCGAACTGCGCATCATCATAATGTGCATGACTTTCAAATATCATCTTTTCTCCTACTTACCAGAACAATTGTGTCCACCAGTTCATCTTCTTTTTCATACTTCATACACACACTGTTCTTTTCACATTGCTTTGCCTGATATAGTGCACCATCTGCGGAATGCAAATAATCCCATACGCTTTTTCTTTCTTTTGGGATTGTATTATGGATTCCCTGAGAAATGGTAATAACATGTGTCTCCGGGGAATATTGGTGCAGTATTTTCTGCTTTAATATTTCCTGTCTTAAAATTACTGCCTCGTGCAAAATTTCTTCACTTGTTTTCCCATAATAGAGAATCACAAATTCATCCCCACCATAGCGGGCACAAAAAACATTTTTTTCTTTTTCCGTGAACTGATGCAATACTTTTGCTATGGTTTTTAAACATTCATCACCCTTTTGGTGGCCATATCCGTCATTATATTGTTTAAAATAATCTACATCTAAAATTTCTATTCCGAAATTCTTCCGTTCTCGATACGCTTTTTCATATAATTCTTCCGCAAACGCTTTTAAACGATACCGATTCGGTAACTCTGTAAGGGCATCTCTCTCCGCTTTTTCCCGCAACAAGGTTGTCTCTTTTCGTAATGTCTCTTCTTTCCCCTCGGCCTCCTCAAGACTAAAACGTAATTCTGCCGCCCTTCTTAGCATTACAAGATTCTCTTTATGCTGTATTTCCCTACATTCATAGAGTTCCGCACAAGCTTCTAAGTATTCCTTTCTTCTTGTAAGTCCTTTATAGTATCGGATTTTTAACCGCAAAAACTCAGCCTTCATATTCATGACCTGCATATCTTCAAGCCATTTTTCCAATTTTTCAAAAAGCTGCCGGACTTCCTCGTACTTCTTTAAGTTTAACAGAAAATCCCCAAAGCTAAACACATCTTCCCAGATTTCAAGAAAAATCGGAAAAGAATCCATACACTCCATTGCTTTTAATATATTCTCTTCACAGGCTTCTTCCATCCCCTTCGCATGACAAAGACGGGCACGAAAACCATAAATCAGTACCCAATCCGTATGATCCAGTTCTTCTTCCTGCATCCACTTTGTCATTTGTCTTTCTGATGCCTCTGCCTCTGCTGTTTTTTCAAGTTGAATATAACATTCTCCCATAATAATATAAATCATAATGAGATTTTGTCTTGCTCTCTGATTTTCTGTGAATTTTAGAAGTAACTGTTCTGATTTTGAAAAATAGTATATTGCCTGATCAAATTCCTCTAAACGCATATAAAGCTGTCCCATATTATTATATATCATGGCAACCTCATATTCACATTCATACGTTTTTCCTATTTTTACTCCTTGCAGATACTGATCCAATGCAACCGTTATATTTCCCTGATCTGCCGCACTGATTCCCATCAAATTATAGGAACGTGCCAAAATAGACCATTGGGCAGATTCTTTCTGATATTCCACTCCAATCTGCAAATATTTAGAAAACTTCTTATAATCATTTAAAACAAAATATATATTGGCAAGATGATAGTACCCAAATCCTAATAACTTAGCATCCTGCATTTTCTCGCCTTTTTCAATTAACTCATCACAAAGCACTTTTCCCTTCTCCGGGTCTGTCATTGCCTTTACTGGAATATCATCTGTAAGTTTTCTAATCTCAGTTGAGTATCCGAAAAAATCCATGGACTACAATCCTTTCTTTACAGAAAAACGTATTTAAGAAGAACTGTGCATCCTCGCGCAACCTCTTAAATACGTCTTATGTTTTCAATTATCCCTTATTAACAAATCTCTGCTCCAGATGGCATGCTCTTCTCCGGTACTACTAAAGCAAGCTGCCCGTTTTCATCTTCTGCGCAAAGCAACATTCCTTCGGATAATACTCCTGCAAGTTTTGCCGGCTTCAAGTTAACCAAAACCATTACTTTCTTTCCTACCATTTCTTCCGGTGTATAGTACTTACGGATTCCAGATACAATTTGTTTTACCTGACTTCCGATACGCACCTGGGAACAAAGTAATTTCTTAGATTTCGCAACGGCTTCACATGCAATAATTTCTCCCACCTGGAATTGCATCTTCATAAAATCATCATACTCTATTTCCGGCTTAGATTCAATATCTATTCCATTTTCTTCTGTCTTTTCTTCCGGCTCTTCTTTTTTCGGATGCAACTGTGCTACCTTTTCCATTACTTCTTCTAATTTCATACGCTCAAATAAAATTTCCGGCTCTGCTGTCACTTTTGTTCCACTAACATAATGTCCGAATGTATTTAAGCCTTCGTATGGGATCTCTTTTGCATTTAACTGGCTTAAAATCTTTTCTGCGGTCTGTGGCATAAAGCTCTTTAACAAAGTAGCTCCGATAGAGATACTTTCTACCAGATTATATAAAACCGTGGCAAGACGTGGCTTATCTGCCTCTTCCTTCGCTAAAATCCATGGAGTTGTTTCATCAATGTATTTGTTGCAACGTTTAAATAAGTTAAAGATTTCTGTGATTGCATCTGCAACACGAAGTTCTCCCATCTTAGCTTCTACTTTTGCAACAGTTCCTGTTACAACTGCTTTCAAATCATCATCTACAGAATCTGTAACTCCTGCATCTTTTACTACTCCGTCAAAATATTTATTGCTCATGGAAATTGTTCTGTTTACCAAATTTCCAAGAGTGTTTGCCAAATCGGAATTTCTTCTTTCGGTTATTAACTCCCAGGAAATAACACCGTCATTGTCGAATGGCATCTCATGAAGCAGGAAGTAACGAATGGCATCTACGCCGAACATATCTACTAATTCATCTGCATAAAGCACATTTCCCTTGGACTTACTCATCTTACCATCACCCTGCAACAGCCATGGATGTCCAAATACCTGCTTTGGTAATGGTAAATCCAATGCCATTAAGAAGATTGGCCAATAAATGGTATGGAAACGAATAATATCTTTTCCGATCAAATGAAGGTCTGCCGGCCAGTTCTTTTTGAATAAATCAGATGAATTACCATCCGCATCATATCCAATCTTGGTAATATAGTTTGTCAACGCATCCAGCCATACATAAACCACATGCTTTGGATCAAAGTCTACCGGAATTCCCCAGCTAAAAGAAGTTCTGGATACACACAAATCCTGAAGTCCCGGTAACAGGAAGTTATTCATCATTTCATTTTTACGAGATACCGGCTGTATAAAATCCGGATGTGTATTGATATGCTCGATTAAACGGTCTGCATATTTGCTCATTTTAAAGAAGTATGCTTCTTCCTTTGCAGGCTGTACTTCACGTCCACAATCCGGACATTTTCCGTCTACTAACTGTGACTCTGTCCAGAAAGATTCACAAGGGGTACAGTACAATCCTTCATAAGAACCTTTATAAATGTCACCCTGGTCATAAAGCTTTTTAAAAATCTTTGCAACCTGTGTTTCATGGTCTTTATCAGTGGTACGAATAAAGTTGTCATAGGAGGCTCCCATCAAGTCCCATACTTCCTTTACCTGACCTGCTACATGGTCTACATATTCCTTTGGTGTAATTCCCTGTTCTTCTGCCTTTAACTGAATCTTCTGACCATGTTCATCGGTTCCTGTCTGGAAATATACATCATAGCCTTCCTGACGTTTGTATCTGGCAATCGCATCTGCCAATACAATCTCATAAGTATTTCCAATATGAGGTTTTCCTGAAGTATAGGCAATGGCTGTTGTCATATAGTACTTTCCTTTGTTACATTTTGTACACATAAATTTTTCCTCCTAAAATAACTATATTTTATATCACAGGGAAATCATAACTTTCACACTTTCATGCAACATGGTATTTCCTATGATATAAAAAACCCGTCTTCCATATCTCTATAGAAGACGGGCGATAATTGTCCGTGATACCACTTCTTTTCATCTGCATCTCACAACACAGACCTCAGTAAGTACTTTCATACTCTTCGCTATAACAGGCGACCCTGTCACTATCTAGCCTACCGGTTCGATAATGCCACTCCAAAGCCATCTTCCACACACTCTCTTGCATCCCTTCTCAGCTACCGGGATTCTCTTTGCCATTCCTTTGCATGTACTCTCTTTTTCTCAGTGTTTATCTACCTAAAAAATTTAGCACAGAACTTCCGCTAAGTCAAGTTTTACTTACTAACGCATACAAATATATACAACATATGCCGCATAAATTGCAATCATAATTATTCCGTGTACACGATTTAATTTTTTCTTCGTCCACGCAAAAATCCATACCAAAACACTAACTGCAATTAAGATAACATCATCAATTAAGTTTTCATTTAGCATTGTCATTGGACTGACGGCTGCTGCAACACCTAACACTAACAATATATTAAAAATGTTCGAACCGATAACATTTCCAAGTGCCATGTCGGTTTCACCTTTTTTCGCAGCTACAAGAGAAGTTACCAATTCCGGCAAAGAGGTTCCGAATGCCACAATGGTAAGACCTATTAACGTCTGGCTCAAACCAAAGTCTGATGCAATGGCTGATGCAGAATCTACAACTAAGTCTCCACCAATTATAATCGCAATGATCCCGCCGATAATATATATCAGACATTTCCAACCCGAAAGAGTTTCTATCTCCTCTACTTCTGTATTATTTCTCGCCTTTTTTGCTTCCCAGACCATCCACAGTAAAAATCCGGCAAAAATCACAAGTAAAATAACACCTTCTATACGATTGAGACTCATTCCCAAATATCCCATTCCCAATAAAAGTATTGCCGCAAGAATAGATAATGGGAATTCCTGCTTTAAGGTGGATGCTTTTACTGCCAATGGTGTAAATAATGCACATGCTCCACAGACAATCATTAGGTTAAAAATGTTAGAACCAATCACGTTACTAATTGCCATTGTATTGCTTCCTTTTACTGATGCTGCAATACTAACTGCACATTCCGGTGCGCTTGTTCCCATGGCTACAATTGTCATACCGATAATCATGGTTGGTACACGAAGTTTTTTTGCTACGCTGGCACTACCATCTACAAAAAAATCTGCGCCCTTTATCAACAGTACAAATCCAACTACCAGTAAAATATAATCCATCTCTTTTCCTCTTTTCTTTTGTTATTTATAGTATTTCCAAATTAGAAATTCAATATGCCTAAGTGTTCCAGTAAAATTTTTAATCCAATGAGAATCAAAATGATTCCCCCTGCAAGTTCTGCCTTGTTCTTATATTTACTTCCAAATATGTTTCCAACAAATACCCCTATGATGGAAATCACAAATGTAGTTATTCCTATGATTGTAATTGCCGGAACAATCTGAACCTGTAAAAATGCAAAGGTAATTCCAACTGCTAATGCGTCAATGCTTGTTGCAACAGCCAGTAAAAAGAGTTCTTTGACGTTTAACTTTTGTGGACATTCCTCTCCTTTTTCTTCCTCATCCTTTTCCATTGATTCTTTTACCATGTTTCCACCGATTAAAGCCAACAAGACAAAAGCAATCCAATGGTCTACCGAAGTAATATAGACCTCAAACTGTTTTCCCAGTAGCCAGCCGATAAATGGCATTAATGCCTGAAATCCGCCGAAGAACAATGCAATTACAAAGCAATGAACCTTATTTATCTTTTTCATATTCAGTCCTTTGCAAATTGCAACTGCAAATGCATCCATGGATAAACCAATTCCGATTAACAGTAATTCAACTATTCCCATTTCTTTTCTCCTTTGCTAAACGATTAGAAATACGCGCTACTCGCGTACATACTAAAAGACCCATGTATGCCTGTTACAAGCATACATGAGTCTCATTCTTTAAGATTTGCCAGGTCTTTACGGCTTGCGCCTAACCAGGATGTTGACAAATCACGTTTCCACGCGAATTACTCCCTCACGAAGTCTTTTCATACTATAACAGCTTTTGATAATATTTGTCAACTACTAAAATAAAATTTTTATCTCCGTTCCCTTTCCCGGTTCGCTTTCCAATGTCATTTCTGCATTATGCTGAGCTACAATGTGTTTTACAATCGCTAATCCAAGTCCGGTTCCGCCACTTTGTTTTGAACGGCTCTTATCCACCCGATAAAAACGTTCAAACACTCTTTCCTGATGTTCTTTTGGAATACCTATTCCGGTATCTTTTACGGATAACAGTATTCTTCCATTGACAGGTTTTACCGTTACTGTAACACTTCCACCACGGTTATTATAGCGCACCGCATTGCTGCATAAATTATATAACAATTCGTCCATCAGGTTATGGTTTGCCACTACGATACAATGCTCGCCTTCCAGTTTTAGGGTCACATCCTGTTTTGTTGCTTGTACATCAAGCATATCCAGACACCCTTGGGCAACACTGTATAAGTCTACCTGTTCAAAATCAAATTCCAAATCTTCACAATCCAACTCTGACAGTTTTATAATGTCATTTATCAATATCAACAGTCGATCGGAACTATGATGGATTTCTTCTGCAAAACGCTTGGCATCTTTCTCATCTGCCATACCGCTTCCTATCAACTCTGCATATCCGGAAATGGCTGTCAGTGGTGTTTTCAGTTCATGTGACACATTTGCGGTAAATTCCTGCCGCATTTTAGCACTATTTAAAATATTAATGTGCTGTTCTTTAATTGTTTGAATAAACGGTTTTATTTCATCATAAATATTATCTTGATTTACTCCATCCAGGTTTGTCGCTAGCTTTTCAATTGGCGCCAGCAGACGTTTTGTTAAAATATGAGACAAAAATACGCACAGGAGTACCACCAATACAGACAATATCAACACGATAGATATGGTATTTAGCATAATCCGGAAAATATTTTCCGAATCTTTTCCGATACGCAATATCTGTCCGTTATCTAATTCTTCTGCATAATACAGTGTATGTAGGGAACTGGTTGCCGACCAACGTACTGCCGTTCCCTCGCCCTTTTCCATAGCCTCTTTTATTTCGGGACGGGTTTTATGATTTTCCATGCTACTTGCATCTGCTGTACTATCATAAATAACTTTTCCGCTCTTTCCCACCAGGGTAATCCGAAGTCCATCCTGATCTAAACGTTTTTGATTTTCCGGTTTTTCCCAAAAACCCTGGTCAAGAGGCTGAATCACATGTGCATATGCCTTAATATCATCAAACACCTGATTTTTAAATATGTTATAAAACAGTAACATGGAAGTGATGGCGGTAATAATTACCGCAAATGCCGATACTGCCATAAACTGTATATTTATTTTTCTTTTCATCTGCTCGCTTCCTATAATGAATCTATCATATATCCAACATTTCGCACGGTTTTAATTGCACTTCCTGCTGTTCCCAGCTTCTGTCGCAACGTTTTAATATGCATATCTACAGTACGGCTTTCTCCTTCATATTCGAATCCCCATACCTGATCCATAATTTTATCTCTGGTAAGCACAATTCCCCGATTCAGCAAAAGCATCTTTAACAGTTCAAATTCCTTATATGTCAATTCACAACTGTTTCCGTTTACTTTTACGCTTCGTTTATCCATATCAATTACAATTTCACCATTGGTAAGGATTGGTGTTTCTGCAATATCTTCTGTTCTTCTTAACAGTGCCTTCACTCTGGATATTAGTTCCATAACGCCAAATGGCTTTGTCATGTAATCGTCAGCTCCTAAGTCCAGTCCCTTAACCTTGTCAAGTTCCGTGGTCTTGGCTGTTACCATGATAATCGGCACTTTCTTGGTCGCCTTTTGATTACGCAACTCGGTTAAAATATCCAGTCCATCCTCGTTAGGCAGCATGATATCCAATAAAATAAGATTTGGTACATGCTTCTCAATTGCCTTATGCAATTCTTTTCCACATTCAAACTCTTGTACCTCAAAACCACTGTTTTTTAATGCATAACGTTCTATTTCTCGGATGTTTACATCATCCTCTACGATATATATCAACGACACGGAATCTCCTCCTCCTGCTTTTCCCTCTAGGAAAGTTGATATTTTTCCTGGTAGGCTTCCTGCATTTTTTCAAATTGTTCTCTACTTTCTTCTGTAAGTGTATTCATGTACTCGTGTGCTTCTATGGAATTATCCTCCATTTGAATCATATATACTGCCAGATTAGAACAATGGTCTGCTACTCTTTCGTAGTTTGCCGCTACATCTGCCAGTACCAGTCCTAAATCAATGGTACATTTTCCTTTTCTAAGTCGCTTGATGTGACGTTTCTTCACTTCTTTATTAAGACTGTCAATCACTTCCTCCAAAGGTTCTACTGACTGTGCCAATTCCATATCATTTTCCACAAAAGCCTGTACAGAACGATTTAAAATATCCTCTACTGCTTTCCCGAACACTTCCATCTCATCTTGTGCCTTTTTCGAAAATTCAATTTCCTTTTTCTTCATTTTTCCGGCAATCTCCGTGAGATTTACGGCATGATCTGCAATTCGTTCAAAATCATTGATGCTATGCATTAACGTAGACACCATCTGACTTTCACGATATGCAAGATTTTGGCTATTTATCTGAGTAAGATATGCACCTAACTTATCATCAAACTTATCAATCAGTGTTTCCTGCTTTTCCACTTTTTCTGCTACTTCCTGTGAATATTCTGAAAAGAGACTTTTGGCAGAAATAAATGTATCTCTTGTAAGTTCTGCCATCTGCTTTGTTACTGTTACACATTGTTCAATAGCAAAGTTCGGAGTTGCTAAAAATCTGCTGTCCAAGATTTTAAGTTCTTCGTCCTCTCCGCTTTTTTCCATTTCAGATTCATCTACCGGAATGGTGAGATATGCCAGTTTCTCCAGCCCTTTTGTAAATGGCAATAACACTATGGTTGCAAATATATTAAAAATACTATGAATTGCAGCAATTCCGGCAACACCTACGGTTTCATTGGTAAAGCTAAACTGAAATACTGCATTCAATACACTATACAATATTAAAAATACCACAGATCCGATAATATTGAAATACAAATGTACAAATGCGGTACGTTTTGCACCTCTATTTCCACCTACTGCGGAAATCATAGCAGTCACACATGTTCCAATATTCTGTCCCATAATAATTGGTATGACAGACCCATAAGTAAACGCTCCTGTTACAGACAATGCCTGTAAAATACCCACAGAAGCAGATGAACTTTGTATTATCGCTGTTAAAACAGCTCCTACTAAAACACCCAGCAATGGGTTACTAAATTTTGTAAGGATTCCTGTAAACTCTGGCACATCTGCGAGAGGCTTTACTGCACTGCTCATGGCATCCATACCAAACATTAATATAGCAAATCCAATCAGAATCTCACCAACATCTTTTTTACGGTCACTTTTATTACTCATAATTAAAATAATTCCAATCACCGCAAGAATTGGTGAAAAGGATGTAGGCTTTAGCATACTGATAAAAAAGTTATTACTTTCAATTCCGGTAAGACTCAACAACCATGAAGTTGCTGTTGTACCGATATTGGCACCCATTATAATTCCAATCGCCTGTGACAGCTTCATAATTCCTGAGTTTACAAATCCAACCAGCATAACCGTAGTTGCCGATGATGACTGTATGACTGCCGTCACTCCTGCACCTAATAATACTGCTTTTAGCGGATTCGAAGTAAGCTTCTCAAGAATACGCTCCAGTTTTCCACCGGAAACTTTTTCCAAGCCGCCGCCCATTACGTTCATTCCGTACAAAAACAAAGCCAACCCGCCAAGTAATGACAGAAATCCAAAAATATTCATTTTTCATCCTCCTAAGTGATTCCTTTATCTTTTATCCCAACTGCCAATGAGTAGAGTTTCCCCATTAGCATCCTTATTGTATACTGTTTCTGTAAATCAAATACATAATCTATGTAAAGTCTGTGTAAAATCTTTACACTTTCTTTACTCAAAATTTTCTCTCTTGACAAGTTTTCCTTCTTGTGTTTATAATGAGCATAGTTTTATATACAAAAAGCATTGAGTGGAAAAAGTAACAATCAGGAAAGCCAACAGAAAGTCGCCGGTTGATGAGAGGCACAGGAAGAACTTTTTGCGAATACGTCCAGGAGCTTCACACCGAACAGTATGATGTTTCTTACCAAGTAGGCTGTGACGGAATTGCAACCGTTATGATGCAAAAGTGCTGATTGGCACTTAATGAGGCAGATTATGTGAGTAATCTGTAAACAAAGGTGGTACCGCGTAAGTTTTAGCTTTCGTCCTTTTTTAGGACGGAAGCTTTTTTTGCGTATTAAAGCAGAAAAAAACACCATAAAAGGTATTGACTGCTTGCTTTCATATACTTTTCATGCTATATGACGAATTACGCGACCCCCAACCTTTTACAACCCACAATAAAAACAAAAATGACCATTCAGGAGGAAAACAAATATGACATTATATGATGAATTAGTTGCCAGAGGACTTATCGCTCAGGTAACAGATGAAGATGAAATCAAAGACCTTATAAACAACGGAAAGGCTGTATTTTACATTGGTTTTGACCCAACCGCAGACAGCCTTCATGTAGGACACTTCATGACTTTATGCTTAATGAAACGTTTGCAGATGGCCGGTAACAAACCAATCGCCTTAATCGGTGGCGGTACTGCTATGATTGGTGACCCATCCGGAAGAACTGATATGCGTCAGATGATGACACCGGAAACCATTCAGCATAACGTAGACTGCTTTAAGAAACAGATGAGCCGTTTCATTGATTTTTCTGATGGAAAAGCCTTACTGGTAAACAATGCAGACTGGCTCATGAACTTAAACTATGTAGAAGTATTGCGTGAAGTTGGTCCACATTTCTCCGTAAACCGTATGCTGACTCACGAATGCTACAAGCAAAGAATGGAACGTGGTCTTACCTTCCTTGAATTCAACTACATGATTATGCAAAGCTATGACTTCTACGAATTATTCCGGAAATACGGCTGTAATATGCAGTTCGGTGGCGATGATCAGTGGGCAAATATGTTAGGTGGTACAGAATTAATCCGTCGTAAACTGGGAAAAGATGCATATGCCATGACTATCACTCTGTTATTAAATTCCGAAGGAAAGAAAATGGGAAAAACCCAGTCCGGTGCTGTATGGCTTGACCCTGAAAAAACTTCTCCTTTTGATTTCTACCAGTACTGGAGAAATGTTGCGGATGCAGATGTATTAAAATTTATTCGTATGCTTACTTTCCTTCCATTGGAAGAAGTTGATAAAATGGATACTTGGGAAGGTGCTCAGTTAAATACTGCCAAAGAAATCCTTGCCTTTGAATTAACCAAATTAGTTCATGGGGAAGAAGAAGCAAAGAAAGCACAGGAAGGTGCTCGCGCTCTGTTTTCCAGTGGAAACGCTGCAAATATGCCAACTGCCACTTTAACAGATGCCGACTTTATGGATGGCTCTATCGACATTTTAGGTGTCTTGGTTGCTTCCGGTCTTGCTGCTTCTCGTTCCGAAGCACGTCGTGCCGTAGAACAGGGTGGTGTTTCCGTCGATGGAGAAAAAGTTACTGACATTCGTGCTGCCTTTACTCCAGATGATTTTAAAGAGGCAAAAGTTGTGAAAAAAGGAAAGAAGAACTTCAGAAAGGTAGAAATGTAAGACTTTCTATCTATTTCGGTTATTACATTAAAATACAATTATTACAAACGGAGAGCTGCCGCACAAATACGACAGCTCTCTTTTTGTCTCATAGAAGATACCATGTTACCTTAATACGAAAGCACATGATTTTTAATATTCAAATATGGCAACTCCATATCCAGATAATGGATAAGCAAAAGAATATGGTCGATTATCACAGTCCTGTGCGACTGCCCGATAAGTAAGCGGACGTGTTTCTCCACTTCCTCCATACTTCTTTTCATCACTGTTAAAAATCAGTTTATACTGTTTTTTCATCGGAACACCTACCCGATAATCTTCTCTTGCCACAGGTGTAAAGTTGCATACAAACAGCAAGTTCTTCTTGCCATTTTTACTCTTTCTTACAAAACTGAAGATACTACGATATGCATCGTCTGCATTAATCCACTCAAAATTATTCCAATCTGTATCTGCTTCATACATTGCAGGATATTTTTTATAGATATGTAATAAATCTTTCACAAACGTTTGAAGCTGTTTATGACTGTCTTCCTCTAACAGGAACCAATCCAGTTCTCGTTCCTCACTCCATTCACGAAGCTGACCGAACTCCTGCCCCATAAATAACAGCTTTTTGCCCGGATGTCCCATCATAAAAGCATAGCCTGCCTTTAAGTTGGAAAACTTCTCCTCACCAAGTCCCGGCATCTTATTTAACATAGAACACTTCAAATGAACAACTTCGTCATGGGACAGTACCAAAATATAATGCTCACTGCCGTTATAGCTCATACCAAAAGTCATTTTGTTATGATTATCTTTTCTGAAATATGGGTCTAACTTCATATAATCTAAGAAATCATGCATCCAGCCCATGTTCCACTTATAACTAAAGTTTAGTCCGTCTTCCTCTACTTTTCCTGTTACTTTCGGCCATGCGGTAGATTCTTCCGCTATCATGACAGTTCCCGGATTACGTCCAAGAATCAGGGTATTAATATGCTTAAAGAATTCTATTGCTTCTAAGTTCTTATTTCCACCATACTTATTTGCAACCCATTGCCCATCTTTTTTACCATAATCAAGGTACAACATAGATGCCACCGCATCTACACGCAAACCGTCTACATGATAATGCTCTATCCACATCAAGGCACTTCCTATCAGGAAGTTTTTTACCTCATTCTTACCATAGTCAAAAATCTTTGTTCCCCAATCCGGATGCTCACCCTTCTTAGGATCTGCATACTCGTATAAACAAGTGCCATCAAACTCTGCAAGTCCGTGGGCATCTTTTGGAAAATGCGCCGGTACCCAATCCAAAATGACACCGATATTATTTTTATGCAGATAATCTACGAAATAAGCAAAATCCTCCGGCGTTCCGTAACGAGAGGTGGGTGCATAATATCCTGTTACCTGATATCCCCAGGAACCGTCATACGGATATTCGGAAATTCCCATCAACTCCACATGTGTATATCCCATCTCTTTTACATATGCAGTCAGTCGTTTTGCTAATTCCCGATAGCTGTAAAATCCCTCGTCTTCTCTACCCGGATGACGCATCCAGGACCCCGGATGCACTTCATAGATTGACATTGGCTGACTATGTACATCCTTTGTGGCTTTCCGCTTTTCCATCCACTTGGCATCTGTCCACTTAAAATGTGTAATATCCGTTACAACAGATGCTGTTCCCGGTCGAAGTTCTGCATAATTCGCATAAGGGTCTGCCTTATATAACCGCCTGCCATCCCGGGTTTCGATATAAAATTTATACATATCACCTTCTGCCGCTTCCGGTATAAATGTCTCGTAAACACCCATCGGTTCTAAACGTTCCATCTCATTGGCATCTTCCTGCCAGTTATTGAAACTTCCAATCACACTCACCTTTGCTGCATTCGGTGCCCATACTGCAAAATATACACCCTTTTTTCCTTTTTCTTCCGTAGGATGTGCTCCTAGCTTTCGGTAAATTTCATAATGTGTTGCCTGCCCCAAATAATACATATCTAGTTCTGAAAATCTGCCCATAGTACCCACTCCTTGTTTCTTTTAATTTTGAAAATCCTTCTCCCGTAGATATAAATAACCTTCCGGACTGTACCGCTTACCACCAAACAGCTTTTTCAATCCACCGCGTTCTGCATGGTCAATTGCATCATCTACAATTTCTTTTACTTCTGTCAGTGTTGTTGCCTCATCCAGCTTTTGTATATTACTGATGCAGTTGTATAATGCGAGAATCCCCATATCATCAATCTCACATTCCTGCTCTATTGCATATGCTTTTGCAAACTCTACAAGTTCATCACTGGTAAATACCGGTATTTTTATTCTTTCTGTAAACTTTCGTGTAAAGTTTACATCTCTTGCTAATACTTTTTCTATTCCTACTCTGGTATCTTCCATAATGATGGTTAAGCCCTTGGTATTCTGTTCCATTAACAGGGATAACTTTGTCACTGTTTCCTGTGATAAATCTCCTGCTTTTTCAATAATCAGATAGCCACCTGCTATCTTTTTCAACAACTGAGATAAATCTTTTTGATTCAGGGATGACGCTGCTATCTTTCCTATTTTAGCTCCTGCATGACCACCACTCTTTTGTACCGCTTTGATAATGTCCGTAGCCAACACTGTTTTTCCACTTCCACGACCACCCATAATAACAATATTTCCGGTGGCTGATGTATTAGCATTTCCGCGTCTATGAAGGGTTCCCTCTAAGACCTGACACAACTGCTGTTCCATTCCGGTAACCGGAACAAAATAAGAGAATATTTCTTTTTGTTCTTCGTTTAACTTCGTAATAGGTTCTTCTTCTATCTTAGCAAGCTCAATTTCTTCCTTCGGGAATTCAACTTCGTTCTTTAAAAGACTTTCTAAATATTCTTCGGAAGAAGACTCTTTTGGTTCTTCCTCTTCTTGTTCTACTTCCTGCTGTGTCTCCTGCTCCAATGCCTGCTGTACCTCTGCCAAATCAATGGTTGGTTGGGGTACTTTTTCCTGTGGCTCTTCTATATCTTCCGTTGCATCTGCTCCCGGTAATTCGCCTTCTGATAACGCTGCATCTGCTATTTCTTCTACTTCTTCTGCTGCGTTTTCTTCTGACATTGCTTCTTTTGATGTTTCATCCGCTTGTGGCAATGGGGCTTCTTCCGGCATCTTCGCTTCTTCCGGTAACTCTATCTCAGGCAGCTGACCTGTTCCCTGTAAATACTTTTCTGCCATTAATTCTTGTGGGGAAACTCCTGCATCTAATTTTGGCATTACATCTGTCAGACGTTCCATGATTCCTTCTGCCTTTTGCAATGCTTTTGCCTTTACAGACTCCAGTTTGCACTGTCTTGCAGTTTCCATTGCTACTTCTGCTGCCCGCTTGGTTCTTTCCCACTCTGACAATATATCCTGAATGCTCATCTGTCCATTTACCTGTGGTTCCTGATTTGCACCACCCGGTACAAACAGACTAATCTGTCCATCCTGATCTTCTGCCAACATTTCTTTAAAATCCAACTTCAAAGAACCGTCAATTTCTTCATCACTTTCGATATGACCGAATTTCTCTTCTGTCTCCTTTGTTTGTTCCTCTTCATCCGGCATTTGTAAATATGGAATTTCTTCTACCATCTTGTTGATGTTATCCATCGTATCTGTTACCGTTTTCTGGGAATTTGCATCCATAATCTGCTGCATACTCTTTGCAAGCTCTGCCTGTAAATTTACGGTATTAAACTTTCCAGTATTAGCTGTTACCTTTGGAATCTTAACCGGTTCTCGTACAATCTCTCCGGATTCTAATTCATCTGTTGGGCGAACTTCTACAACTCCTTCTTTGCGTTGTTTAAACTGACGATATTTATCTTCCTGAAGCTTATTAAGTGGTTGATAAAGCATTTTAAGTTCCAATGCTTTTTCTACATATTTTCCATCACCAAACCAAAGAATCAACTCATCACAAACTGCAACACAACGTTCGCTGTTTCCTGCTTTATGATATAAATATGCTAATTCAAATGCCCATTCTTCTGTATATTCTCGTTCCTTAAATTCTTCTAGAATATCAATTAATTCACCTAAGGATGCTCCACTTACCTTGGCAATCTCATAGCGCAACACATAACGTAAATTGTCATAAGGAGCAATCTCTAAAAATTCGTCATAATATTCTTTTGCCTCATCCACATTCCCCATTTTTAATGCTACCAATGCAAGACGATAGATAATATTTCTTCCTACAGAAGATCGGTCATATGCCATCAAAAGAATTTCTTTGCTATCTTCATAACGTTTATTTTTATCGTAAATTTCGCCTACCATACAAAGGGTAGATGCACTCTTTACTTTACGCCAGTTAATGGTGTCTGCTATTTCTACAGCAGTTTTATAATCCTTCTCTGCCACAAGATTTTTTAATTGTTCCAGTTTTAATTTGTATTCGTATTTGTCCACCTTAATGTCACCTCAAACTCTATGAAAGGTATAGTTCTCCTAATTATCATTTTATTGAATTTAGTGTAACATATGAACCATACTTATGTCAAAAAATATGCCTAAAAAAATATCTTGCAAACTACCATATCTTTGAATGGTTTTGTCTGCAAGATACTATATTTGGTTAAATATTACTCTTCTGTTTTGTCCTGTTCCTTGTCTTTTTCCGTTTTTCTGACTTTTTTGAACTTTTCCGTTTTTTCCTGATTTTCCCAATGTTCAAATTCATGCTTTTCAATGTTCAGTCGACGGACTTGTATATATGATTCCGTTTCCTTCGGAAGTTTCTTTTTTTCTAACACATAATTTACGATATTTCGAACAATATAATAAATTACTGCAAATACAGGAACTCCAATAATCATTCCCGGAACGCCAAAGAGTCCTCCGCCTACTAAAATTGCAAACACTACCCAAAAAGAGGTAAGACCTGTGGAATCTCCCAAAATCTTAGGTCCGATAATATTTCCATCTAACTGCTGTAACACTAAAATAAAAATAATGAAATACACTCCAGACAGCGGATTTGCCAATGTAATCAATATAGCACTTGGTACTGCACCTAAATATGGTCCGAAGAACGGAATTACATTGGTAACACCTACAATTACGCTAACCAACAAGGTATATGGCATTTTCAAAATAGATAATCCCACAAAACAAAGTATTCCGATAATAATGGAATCTAAAATTTTTCCGGAAATAAATCCACCGAAAATCTCATTGCTTTTGTGTACTGTGTGAACAATTACATTTGCTTTCTTTGGTGGAAATATTGCATATACCAGCTTCTTTGATTGTCCGATAAAGCTCTCTTTACTCATCAGTACATAGATGGATATAATAATACCGATTATTACATTAAACAGTACTTTTACCACATTTATAACCCCCGTGGTAAGGGATGTAAGGATATTCTTTGTCTGCGGCAGAAATTCTGTTTTTGCCCAGTTTTCAAAAAACTTGGTTCCTTCTTTTAACATCTGTTCTAATTTATCTGCCACTTTACTGTTCTCATCTACATGAGTACCTGCCCAATCAATGAAGCTGTTTACCTGCCTTGGCAAATCCACAATCATTCGCTCAATGCTTTTATACAATTCCGGAATTACCATTTTCAGCAAAATACTTAAAATCAATCCTACAAAAATCAGCGCACCGAAGATACTGATTCCTCTGCTGAGTTTTCCCGCTTTCTTCTGATTCTTAATATTCTTTTCCAATACCGGAAGCAAATACTTTTCTTCAAATTTTACAATTGGATTTAACAGATACGCCAATATAAGTCCAATGGTAATCGGCTGCAAAATATTGGATAGTTTATTCCACAATTCTGTCAATCCCGTATATCGATATATCAGGAAAAATACCGAGATACTTGCTATAATTACAATAAAGGCAGTAAGCCCTATCGCTAAATAGGGCCTAATATTCCAATTTGCTTTTTGTTTTTCTGTTTTTTTATTATTCTCTTCCAAAATGATTCCTCTTTTCTTTTCATTTTGAAATGCACCGGAGTCTATCCTCTGTAGTAATTAATCAGGCATCCCTTTAAAATAATGGTGCGCTCATCCTCTGTTAATTCACCCATATTTAATGTGAATTCTTTCAGAGTATTATCTTTTACCACATATGCTGTAAACTCTGTCTTACGTTCTTCTACTGCCTTACGAACTTCCGGTATAAAGATATAATCTCCGTTTGTAAACGGTAATTCTCCCTCCTGAATTAAGAATGGGAGCATACCCCAGTTAATAAGGTTTGAACGATAACGTTTGGTTGCATACTCATTGGCAATGTTTGCCCATCCGCCTAATACCTTCTGACAGGATGCAGCCTGTTCTCTTGCAGAACCATCACCTGGTTTTACTGCAAAAATAGTACTTCCGAATCCGATATTTCCCTTTCCTGCTTCTGGGAATTTCTCGTTTACAGTTGCCATAACTGCCTTTAATTCCGGCACTTCTTCTAACGGACATTTTCCTGCTTCTACTGCTTTTTGTGCTTTCTGAATCTCTTTTGCTCTTCCGACGTAAGCAGGGTCCTTTCTAGAAAGGGTAAACTCTGCCAATCCCAGTGGATTAGAACGATAAGAGGAAGTCTCTCCGGAAGGAATCAATTCGTCGGTTGTAGTTACCGGGTCATGAATTTCTGAAACTACCTTTAATACCATATTTTCCGGTAAAGCACTCATTGCAGGCCAATCCTTGATATTTGGTCCAAACTTAATTTCCTGATTTGGATCTGCAACACCCTTGCTATCAAATACACGATTTGCATAAATATTGCTGTCAAAGTGATATTTTGGCTTGCTATAGTTTACATCTATATCTGTTGCAGGAGTTAAATATCCCTTATTTGCTGCGGTTGCTGCAATAGAACGTGCATCCATCAATGCTACAGATGCAATCTGTCCACTCTGAAGCTTAGAACCTTCACGGTTCGGGAAGTTTCTAGTAGAGTGACGAATAGAGAATCCGTTGTTGCTTGGTGTATCTCCGGCACCAAAACATGGTCCACAGAATGCCGTCTTTAAAATTGCTCCTGTTTCCATTAAGGTTGCTGCTGCACCATTTTTTACTAATTCCATGTAAATTGGCATACTTGCCGGATATACACTTAAGGTAAACTCATCTGCTCCAATGCTTGCACCTTTCAAAATATCTGCTGCATCACAAATATTTTCAAATCCACCACCGGCACATCCTGCGATAATCCCCTGATCTACATATAATTTTCCATTTCTTACTTTATCTTTTAAAGTAAAGTCTACTGCTCCGTCTAAGCTTACTAATGCTTTCTTTTCGCAATCGTCTAAAATATCCATTAAGTTCGCATTTAATTCTTCAATGGTATAGGTATTGCTTGGATGGAATGGCATAGCAATCATTGGTTTTACTTTGCTTAAGTCAATTTCAATCATTCCGTCATAGTATGCTACCTGTCCAGGATTCAGCTCTTTATAATCTGCTGTTCTTCCATGAATGTCATAGAAATCACGAATAGTATCGTCTGTTCTCCAGATAGATGATAAACAGGTTGTCTCTGTTGTCATAACATCTACACCAATACGGAAGTCTGCACTCAAGTTCGATACGCCAGGTCCTACGAATTCCATAACTTTATTATTTACATAACCATTTGCAAATACTTCTCCGATAATTGCAAGAGCAACGTCCTGAGGGCCTACTCCTTTTTCCGGTTTTCCTGTCATGTATACACCAACGACTTTTGGCATATTAATATCATAAGTCTTATTTAATAACTGTTTTACTAATTCAGGGCCACCTTCTCCCATTGCCATGGTTCCTAATGCACCATAACGTGTATGAGAGTCTGAACCTAAAATCATTTTTCCGCCGCCTGCAAGCATTTCTCTTGCAAACTGATGAATAACAGCCTGATGAGGTGGTACATAGACTCCACCGTATTTCTTTGCACAAGTCAGGCCAAACATGTGATCATCTTCGTTGATGGTTCCACCAACAGCACAAAGAGAGTTGTGACAGTTTGTTAATACATATGGTACCGGGAATTTTTCCAATCCGGATGCTCTGGCTGTCTGAATAATTCCAACAAATGTAATATCATGAGATGTTAATTTGTCAAACTTGATTTTCAGCTTATCCATATTTCCAGATGTATTGTGGTCTGCAAGGATACCATATGCAATGGTGTTTTTCGCTGCTTCTTCCTTTGAGATACTCTTTCCAACGGCTGCATTCAGTGCCGCTGCTGCCTGTGCATTATCTTCCACCAAAGTGGTGCCATTTACCAGATATACACCGCCATCATGCAATTTAATCATAATATGTCCTCCTGTTTGGTATTAGTGACTTCTATATTCATGGCTACCATATCCGTCTGATATTTTATCATATGCGTTTTTATTCATGATATCTGCCACTTTTTCCTATTAACGTATTATACTGTTCTATTAGCGGAATTGCAAGGCAAAATACGTTTTTTCTAATATGTAAATAACGGTAATGTTTATTTTCAGTAATTATACTATGTGTGTTGAATTATCTTATTCGGTAACTACTCTAGCTTCCGGAAATGCCTTTTGTAACTTGCTGATTTCTTCTTCATTTTGAGCAAGTGGAGTGTCCGTTAATAGTAATTCATTTATATTCTTCAGACTTAACAACTCTTCTGCACTATCTATATCGCTATGCCACAAAGCAATACTTTGCAATTTACTGCACTTCTCTAATACAGAGTAATCCTTAACATTTGCATAAGCAATGGTTATACTCTTTATATTTTTTCCATACTTTAAAAAATTAATATTCGGTATATTGAATGTATCATTCACATTCGAAAAACTAAACTCCTCTATTTTTCTCGCACTTTTCAGGATTGTTTCCAAATCCTTCTGTATTCTCTCCATTTTTTTCTCACTCAACGGAGGATAATACCGCTCATCTGTTCCTGTTACTTCATACAATTCAAAGCCTACCTTTCCTCGTGGAACTGATGAATTTACCCACAGTTTTTTTAAATTTTTACACTTTGCAACATCTATAATAGTTTCAAATTCTCCAACCGGTCCTATCTCCAATTCCTCTATTGTCTCTAAATCCCGATATGTCACATCATGAGAATTCTTATCTTTTCCCAATTCCAAAC
>JAAYPT010000071.1 GCA_012519695.1 Clostridiales bacterium
AATAGGAAATTGCGTCCTATTACATGAAAAACGCTCCGCTAAGGAAGCGAACCTCGCGGAGAAGAAATTAGTCGTAAACGACACCGCTCGGGCGCGAAAGAGTCCGACAAGCGGACTCTTTTTTATATGTAATAGGAAAAACATAGAAAGGATGAACAGATATGAGATTAGATAAGTTTTTAAAAGTATCCCGTATTATTAAACGCAGAACAGTAGCAAACGAAGCCTGTGATGCAGGAAGAGTTACTGTAAATGGTAAGGTTGCCAAGGCATCTTTGGATGTAAAAGTGGGAGATATCATTGAAATCATGTTCGGAACCAAGAATGTGAAAGTAGAAGTATTGGATTTACAGGATACCAGCAAGAAGGAAGAAGCAAAAGAGCTCTTTCGTTATGTGTAAGAAATCATAGGCATAAAAAAATACCTCTTTCATATATTTAAAAGGGACAATCCAAAGCCGAAAATATGGAAGGAGGATTTTTTATGGAAGAACGGATGTCAGCGCAAAAAGCACATAAAATTATAATATCCAATCGGAAAAGTGGAGTGCTGAATGGTGTGATAGATGTACTATCTTTTGACGTAGGCGAAATATTGTTAGAAACAGAGCTGGGAATGTTGATGATTAAGGGAACAGACCTTCATGTAAAGCGATTAACCCTGGAAAAAGGTGAGATAGATATTGAAGGGAGAATCGACAGCCTGACCTATTCAGATGTAAAAACGGCAGCAAAACAGGGAGAATCCCTTTTGGGAAGACTGTTTAAATAATGGAAATCAGTGCAACAATTATAAAAGAAGCAGATGTACTGGGAATTTCCGTAGTGATGGGAATGTTAATTTTACTGGTGTATGACCAGATACGGATTTTCAGAAGACTTATTTCCCATGGAGTTCTCTGGGTAGGAATCGAAGATATGCTATTTTGGATTGCCAGTGCATTGGCGCTGTTTGCCATGCTTTATCAGGAGAATAGCGGATATATTCGAGGATTTGTCATTGGTGGCGTTTTAGTTGGAATGGTAATATACAATAGTTTCCTAAGCCGTTTTGTAGTAAAAGGGAGTGTTTTTTTATTGAAAAAAATACTCTTCATTGTGAGCAGACCCTTTGCGTGGATAGCACATGTATTTCATAGACCATTAAGTTTCTTAAGAAAAACTAGGAAAAAAGTAGTACGTTTTTTGAAAAAGCAATTGAAAAAAGTATGGAGAACGTTTAAAATAGGGTTATGTAAACGGTAAAAGAGAGAAGGGAGATTAGATGAAAGAACGAGAGCGGGCAAGAAGTTCCAGTGTGCAGAGAATGCGCATGCGCCGTCAGAGAAAACAAAATAAAGCAGGAATTGTATCCATTACCTTAATTGTAATGATTTTGCTAGGTGTGATGTCTGTTCAAATTATTTCCTTGTATGAAAAGAATGAAGGATATAAGAAGAAAGAGACGCAGCTAAAGGCTCAGTTAGAATCGGAACAGCAACGTCAGGAAGAGATTCAGGAATATGAGCAATATGTAACCACCAAGGAGTACATAGAGCAGATTGCTAAGACAAAATTAGGATTGGTATATTCCAATGAGGTTATTTTCAAGGAAAGTTCAGATAAGGGGAAATAGATGAATTTCTTAAACAGCATAAGTTCCTTAGAATCGCCATAACCAGCGGTTCTAAGGATTTTTTTGTCTAAAAGTTTTTGAAAAAGCGTCTTTGGTTTGACAAAGATTTTAGAAAAGACTTTTTATAATAACTCCTGCACGTCAAAAACGGGCAGAAGGAGGATAGACAAAATGAATAAAAGAAAGTGGAAAGAAATTGGAATCTATGCATTGGCAGTGCTGGTAGGAAAAGTGGAGTTTGTAGGATGTTTTCCAATGATACCGGCATTTTTCACAGTTGCATATATGGAGGAAATCAATCGGACACTGTTGTTGATTTTTTCTATATTTGGAATGGCGCTGTTTATACCGGTACAAGCTATGGCGAAGTATACTATGGCAATTTTAGTAACCGCAGTAGTCATAAAGTTGATTGAGTGGGCAGACAAAACCTGCCGTACATGGGTGGGGGCAATCTCCATGGCGGCAAGTATGTTTTTGATAACCATAGCAGGTGAAGTGCTTCAGATACGAAATCGTGCCGTGGTTTGGATGGGGGGGCTAGAATCCTTATTGATTGCAGGTATTGTATTGCTTGCATCACCGATAATCCATTATTTTTTAGAAGAAAATATTTCGTGGAAAAAAAGCAGAGAAGCGAAAACGGGAACCACCACGCCGGAACATGGGGAAAAGTTGCAATCCTATGCGAAATCATTTAGCGGGTTGTCTCAGATATTTTCCAGAATGAATCAATATAAGAGCAATTTTGAGCCGGAAGAAATGGGGAAAATGCAGCAGGAGATTGCCGGAAAAATCTGCATGTCCTGTAACCAGTGTGCAATTTGCTGGCAGGAAGATACCAGCCCGATGTATGAGGTATTTTATCGTTTGATACATTCGTTGGAAAAACGAGGAGTAGCAGAAGAGGAGGTGCAACAGGATTTAAAACACTATTGCCCCTATTCCGATACCATTATCGAAGAAGCAACCGGAGTATTTGAAAAGGCAAAGCTGAATCTTTCCTGGTACAACCGTCTTTTGGAAAATCGAGGAGTGATAGCACAGCAGTTGGATGCTATGGCAGATATCATGGAGGACTGTGCCAAGGAATATATCGATGTAAGCCAATCCAAAGGCAGAGTGTTAGCTTCGGTAAAATATCGACTAAAAGAGCGAGGAATCGTTGTAAATGATATTCATCTCTATGAAAGACAGAATGGAAGATTATCCTTGCAAATGAAAGTGTGTTCCAAATGGGGAAACTGTGTTACCATAAAGGAAATTGCAAAAGGGGTAACTCAGGGAATGAAGCGAACTATGGTACCGGGCAAATATGTGCGTTCTCTGGTAGGAAAAGAGGAAGCATATCTGACTTTTGAGGAAGATACCGTATTTCATGGTTTGCATGGAGTGGCGCGACTTACCAAGGATAATGCCCAGGTGTCGGGAGATAGTTTTTCCGTGTTGGAACTGGATGGGGGAGATTATGTGCTGGCATTGTCTGATGGAATGGGCTCGGGAATCAGTGCTTGTAAGGAAAGCGAAATGGTGATAGAGTTAATAGAGAAGTTTGTGGAGACTGGATTTCAGAAAGAAACGGCAATTCGTATGATGAATTCAGCTATGGTAATTCAGGGAGAAGACGGAATGTTTTCCACGGTAGATATGGCAGATATTGACTTATATAGTGGGAAATGTGATTTTTATAAAATAGGAGCGGCTACCACCTTTATCAAACACGGGGAAGAAGTAGAGTGTATTTCTTCAACAACGTTGCCGGCAGGGATTTTTCAGCAAATAGAGATAGAAAAATCATCAAGGCAGTTAAAAGATGGAGATTTTGTGATATTGGTAACAGACGGAGTGCTGGATTACCTGCGGGTTCCGGCACCGGAAGAAACGCTAAGAGAGATATTAGAAACAATAGAAACCAATCATCCGGGACAATTGGCAAAGGAAGTGTTGGAACGGATTTTATTATTTACAGCAGGAAGGGTACCAGACGATATGACAGTGCTGGTAGCTGGCATATGGGAGAAATAAATGCAAAAGAAAGTACTGGAGTTTATGGAACAACATCATATGATAAAAGAAGGAGAACGCATATTAGTTGCGGTATCCGGAGGGGCAGATTCTATGTGCCTGTTATTGGTGTTGTTTCAACTGTGTACTACGCAAAAATTTGAAATCTGTGTAGTGCATGTAGAACATGGAATTCGTGGGAAAGAGAGCGAGGAAGATGCCCGATTTGTAGAAAATTTCTGTAAAATGCATAAAATTCCATGTAAGGTATATCATTGTAAAGCAGAAAAATACGCAAAAGAACATAAGATGACCGTAGAAGAAGGGGCGCGAGAGCTGCGTTATGGATATTTTAAAGAAGCGGCAAAGGAATTTTCGGCAGATAAAATTGCAGTAGCACACCACCAGAATGATCGTGCCGAAACCATGCTGTTTCACTTGGCAAGAGGTACCGACCTGAAGGGATTGTGCGGAATTCTTCCGGTGCGGGAAAACGTGATACGTCCATTGTTATGTGTGGAACGCAGAGAAATTGAGGCTTATTTGGAAGAGCAGGGGCAAGCCTATTGTATGGATGAGACCAATAAGGAATTAGAGTATAGCAGGAATCGTATCCGACATCAGGTATTGCCGGAATTGGTTCAAATTAATCAACAGGCAATAGGGCATATGAACCAGGTGGCAGAAAAGGCACAAGAATTGGAAGAACTGGTAGAACAGCTTACCCGGGAAGCGTGGGAACGATGTGTTTGTGAAAAAAATAACGATATTCTGGTATCAGAGCGGTTACGGAAAGAAAAATATCTGATACAGAAAAAGGTGTTATATCAGGCAATTACAAGAAGGGCAGGGAGCAGCAAAGATATTTCCAATGTGCATATCTGTCAGGTCTTGGAATTACTGGAAAAACAAGTAGGAAAAAAAGTGAATTTACCCTATGAATTAGAAGCAGAGCGGACATACGAAGGCATTTTAATTCATAAGATACAGGAGAATGTTGAGAAAATTCTTCAAAATACATGGGAAGTTGTGCCGGGGGAGTTTGTGGAGATACCGGAATTGGGATATTGCATTCATACAAGAATCATAGAAGGAAATATCCAAAATCAAGAAATTCCGCAAAAAATGTATACGAAATGGTTGGATTATGATAAAATAAAAGGAAGTATGCACTTGCGAACCCGTAGAGAAAAGGATTATTTTATTATTAATACTCGGGGAGAAAGAAAAAAATTGAAAAAGTATCTGATAGATGAAAAGGTACCTTGTAAACAGCGAGAAAAAGTATTGTTGTTAGCGGATGAAGAACATCTTGTCTGGGTCATTGGACATCGCATTGGCGAAGATGTAAAAGTAACAGAGCATACAAAAAGAATTTTGGAAATACAGATTGACGGAGGAAATATTCATGAGTGAAAATATTCGCGTATTAATTTCAGAAGAAGAAATAGAAAAAAGAATTCTGGAGATGGCAAAGGAAATCAGTGAGTTTTATAAGGGAGAAGAAGTACACCTGGTAAGTGTGTTAAAGGGTGGAGTATTTTTCACCTGTGAATTGGCAAAACGGCTGACAGTTCCGGTTTCTATTGACTTTATGTCCGTATCCAGTTATGGAAACGATACAAAGTCCAGTGGTGTAGTAAAAGTAATCAAAGACTTGGATGAGGCAATTGAAGGAAAAAATGTTCTGGTTGTAGAAGATATTATTGATTCCGGAAGAACCCTGAGTTATTTGATGGGGAACTTAAAGAGTAGAAAGCCAAAGAGCTTGCACCTTTGTACGCTTTTAGATAAGCCGGAACGAAGAGTGATAGATGTTCAGGTGGACTATACCGGATTCGCAATACCTGACGAATTCGTAGTAGGTTATGGATTAGACTATATGCAGCATTACAGAAACCTCCCATACATTGGAGTTGTGGAATTAGAAGCTTAAATATAGATAGAAAAAGAGGAGGTGTGTACATGAATACACAGAAAAGAAATAAGGCATTTGGATTATACATCGGTGTCATCGTAATCCTTGCTTTATTGTGGCTGTTGAAGGACAGTTCTGCCGGTTTGGGTCAGACAAATAATTATACCTATGCACAGTTTGAAGAGGATTTGGATGCAGGAAATGTAAAGTCTGTCATCATTTCCCAGAATCGTGAAGTGCCTAGTGGAGAAGCCACCATTACAATAAAAAATAAGGATGATAAAACCACAGATGTATCCTTATATTTATCTGATGTAAATGCAATTCAGGATACTATGAAAGAGCATGACTTTTCACAGTATCAGGTAAAAGAAATGCCACAGGAAAATTGGCTGATATCCATTCTTCCTACATTAATTTTATTTGGAATATTATTTATCTTTTATATTATTATGTCTAATCGTATGGCAGCAGCTAACGGTAGCGGCAATAAAATGATGAATTTCGGTAAGAGCCGTGCGAAAATGACTACGGATGAAAATAAAAAGGTAAACTTCGGAAGTGTTGCGGGCTTAAAAGAAGAAAAAGAAGAATTAGAGGAATTAGTAGACTTCTTAAGAGCTCCAAGAAAGTATACAAAGCTTGGTGCGAGAATTCCAAAGGGTGTATTATTAGTAGGACCTCCCGGAACAGGAAAGACATTACTGGCAAAGGCAGTAGCAGGAGAAGCCGGAGTTCCGTTTTTTAGTATTTCCGGTTCTGACTTTGTAGAAATGTTTGTAGGTGTAGGAGCTTCTCGTGTAAGAGATTTATTTGAAGAAGCAAAGAAAAATGCACCATGTATTGTTTTCATCGACGAAATCGATGCGGTAGCAAGACGTAGAGGTACCGGAATGGGTGGCGGACACGATGAGCGTGAGCAGACATTGAATCAGTTATTGGTAGAAATGGACGGATTCGGTGTAAACGAAGGAATTATCGTGATGGCAGCAACTAACCGCGTAGATATTCTGGACCCGGCAATTATGCGTCCGGGACGTTTTGACCGTAAGGTGTATGTTGGAAGACCGGATGTAGGGGCAAGAGAAGAGATTTTAAAAGTACACGCCCAAAACAAGCCGTTGGGTGATGATGTGGATTTGAAACAGATTGCTCAGACAACAGCAGGATTTACAGGGGCAGACCTGGAAAATCTATTGAATGAAGCAGCAATTTATGCAGCAAAAGAAGACCGTGCCTATGTGGTGCAGGATGATATCCGTAAGTCCTTTGTAAAAGTAGGAATCGGAGCAGAGAAAAAGAGTCGTATTATTACGGAAAAGGAAAAGAAAATTACAGCCTACCATGAAGCAGGGCATGCAATTTTATTCCATTTGCTTCCGGATGTGGGACCGGTGTATTCTGTATCTATCATTCCAACCGGTGTAGGTGCAGCAGGTTATACCATGCCATTACCGGAACGTGAAGAAATGTTTAACACCAAGGGAAGAATGCTTCAAGAAATTGTTGTAGATTTAGGTGGACGTGTGGCAGAAGAATTGATTTTCGATGATATTACCACAGGTGCATCTCAGGATATTAAGCAGGCAACCGGAGTAGCTAAGGCAATGGTTACAAAGTATGGTATGTCTGAAAATATAGGTCTTATCAATTATGATAATGATGATGACGAAGTATTTATTGGCAGAGACCTTGCGCATGCCAGAGCATATGGGGAAAATATTGCAACTATTATCGATCAGGAAGTAAAACGAATTATCGATGAGTGTTATGCAAAAGCGAAGAAGATTTTGAACGAAAATGAAAATGTTCTTCACAAGTGCGCAGAGCTTCTTCTTGAGAAGGAAAAAATTGGAAGAGAAGAGTTTGAGGCACTGTTTGAAGCATAAGTTGTGCAAAATAAAGAGGGTATTTTTGAGATTAGGAAAAAGGTACTGTAGAACATGCACAAAAAATAGTGGTGGTTTTTGTGAACTTTGTGCACACTTATTTATGGATGTATGGTACTATAATTAACGTAAAAACCCCCCCAATACATTATATAGTTTTTGCTACACCCCATAGTAAAAATACCTTCTCCTAAAAAGGCAGCTGTTCGATGGCTGCCTTTTTTATATCATAGGAAACACCGTGTTACATTAAAGTGTGAAAGTTATGGTTTTCCTATGATATGGTAAAATCGTAGGTTTTAACTTGATTTAGAATAGAATATTCGTTAGAATGAAGAAAAGAGTGGAAATCCTGTAAGCTGAGAGGTCATGTCTATGAAACAACTTTCAATTTATGAATTAAACCAAAGACAACAATATATGATGCAGATGCGGCCATTACTGCGAAAGTATGCGCTGTTTGCAGATGGTACCAAGGACTATCGAGAGCCGGTGGAGCCAATGGAAAATGAAAAGGTAACACTGAAATTTCGTACAGCCAAGGATAATGTAGATATTGTATTGCTGTGGAGCAACGGACAGCAATTTATGATGGAAAAGACAGAAAGTGAAGGCGAATTTGATTATTATCAGGTTACCGTACAGCTTGGAACAGAAAAGTTTTCCTATTATTTTGAAGTGGTCACCGGAATGCTCCATTGTTACTATGACAGAATGGGAGTATCACAACAGGTAAGACCGGAATATAGTTTTGCCATTGTACCGGGATTCTCTACACCGGACTGGGCAAAGGGAGCGGTTATGTATCAGATATTGGTTGACCGTTTTTACAATGGAGATCCAACCAATGATGTTAAAACAAATGAGTATCATTATATCGGAATTTACAGTCAGCAGGTAGATAGTTGGAATAAGTTCCCGGCAAGTTTTGGCGTGGGAGAGTTCTATGGTGGAGATTTAGCAGGTGTTTTGCAGAAGATGGATTATCTGCAAGAACTTGGAATAGAAGTGATTTATTTCAATCCATTATTTGTATCACCATCCAACCATAAATATGATATTCAGGATTATGATTCTATCGACCCACATTATGGTGTGATTGTAGAAGACGGTGGCGAAGTACTGCCACAGGGTGAGACAGATAACTCTAAGGCAAGTAAATATATTAAACGTGTAACAGAGCATAAGAACTTAGAAGCCAGCAATCAGTTATTTGCCAAGGTGGTAGAGGAAGCACATAAACGTGGCCTGAAAGTAATACTGGATGGTGTATTTAACCACTGTGGTTCATTTAATAAATGGCTGGATAGGGAATTGATTTATGAAAAAGAATTAGGCTATGCTACAGGCGCATATATTTCTGCGGATAGTCCCTATCGTAACTTTTTCCAATTTCATGATGAAGGACAGTGGCCTTATAATGCGACTTATGATGGCTGGTGGGGACACGATACCTTACCAAAGTTAAATTATGAAGGTTCAAGAGATTTATACGATTATATTATGGAAATCGCAAGAAAGTGGGTATCTCCGCCTTATAATGCAGATGGTTGGCGTTTGGATGTTGCAGCAGACCTGGGACATTCCGTAGAATATAATCATCAGTTTTGGCGTGATTTCCGTAAAAATGTAAAAGAAGCAAATCCGAATGCAATTATTCTGGCAGAACATTATGGAGACCCGGTGGATTGGCTGGCAGGAGACCAGTGGGATACGGTTATGAACTATGATGCCTTTATGGAACCGTTGACCTGGTTTTTGACAGGAATGGAAAAACACAGTGATGGTTACCGACAGGATATGTTGGGAAATTATCAGAATTTTGAAGGAGCCATGAACTATTATATGGCGAGATTTTTAACTCCGTCGTTGCAGTGTTCCATGAATGAATTGTCCAACCACGATCACTCCAGATTTTTAACCAGAACCAACCATAAGGTGGGAAGAGTGGATAATCTGGGTAGCGGTGCAGCGTCAGAAAATATCAATAAAGGGATTATGAAAGAAGCAGTAGTGGTACAGATGACGTGGCCGGGGGCACCAACGGTATACTATGGTGATGAAGTTGGTGTTTGTGGATTTACAGACCCGGATAACCGTAGAACCTACCCGTGGGGCAACGAGGATCGAGAACTGTTAGAATTTCACAAGGAAATGATTCGCATTCATAAGGAAAATCAGGCACTTCGTACAGGCTCAGTGAAGTTTATGGGCGGCGACTATCAAATGATGTGCTATGGAAGATTTAACCGAGAGCAACAGTTTGTGGTAGTGCTTAATAATGATGAAGTACAACGAACTATGAAAGTTTCCGTATGGGCAGCGGGATTAAAAAAGGAAACGAAGTTAGAACAGATTATGTATACAACAAGAGATTCCTATTCCGTAGCACCGGTGATTTATGAAGTGCATGGCGGCTATTTGAATTTGTCACTTCCGGCACATTCTTCCGTGGTATTAAAAAATATTGGATAAAAAATATAAATTATGCTTGCAAGAGAAACAGCCATATGATATAATAAGTCATTGTCAGGGCAAAACTTTTGCATGACATATGGGTGGATTCCCGAGTGGCCAAAGGGGACAGACTGTAAATCTGCTGGCAATGCCTTCGAAGGTTCGAATCCTTCTCCGCCCATTATATGCTGATGAGGGCAATTGGAACAGTGCATGCACGTATGTCCAATGTAATCGCCTATAGCATATATGCCGCAGTGGCGGAACTGGCAGACGCGCAGGACTTAAAATCCTGTGGTGGTGACATCGTACCGGTTCGATTCCGGTCTGCGGCATTTTTATTTAGAGAATTACCATGTTTGTGGTAGTTCTCTTTTTTGTAGTGAGAAAAATATAAAAGTGCAACATTTTCCGAAATCCGAAAGTGTTGCAGATTTCTTTGGAAAAATTTGACACCATATAAGAGATTTGTTAAACTGGTTAGAGAAAAAATGGGAGCATGATAAAGAAGGAGGGGATATAAGTATGTCTAATGAAGAAATCAAAATAAATCATGCGGCAGTAGAAGCCGGTATCACAACCATTTCAGGTGCAGTTCACTACCTTGAATCAGTAACATTGAATCCATCAGATACACAAACTACAATTACAGCCAATGCAAAAGCACAACAGGTTTACACAAAATCGCAACAAGTCTTACAACGCATGCAAAGTGCGATGGTACAGGAGACTCATAATATAGAGAGCCTGGGTGTAACCTTTCAGCAATACGATGAACAGTTAAAAGAGATTTGGAATAATAAAGTTACAACTTCAAAATAGAAAACAGGGAGTAGAGAGTGGAAAAGAAAGATAAACGAGACATAGAAGCATTACAAGGTAGAATTAGAACATTAGAAAAAGAACAAGAAAGTTATGAATATGAAGCTAAAAGTATCTTAAGAGAAGAAGAGGAAGAAGATATGTGGATTACGCAGTCGCATTTGCTCGTGGAACATATGCGGGCAGAATGTTCTTCTGAAGATGAAAAGATACAGCGTTTATTATATGAAAAGCAAGATATGCTCAGTGCATTTCGAAGAAAGAAAATAGAATTTGACAGTCAATTCCGTGAGGAAGTGAAACAACGAAGAAGTCGTATGGAAAACGATATAGAAGAACTCCATACCCGATTATCCAAAATACAATGCAAACAAAAAACGCAGAAAATGAGAAAGACACAGAGGGGAAATATGTATGAATGAAAGTTCCTATTTAAATCCGGCAAATATGAAGGCACAATGCGATGCGGCAATTACAAAATTAAAAAATGACAGTGAAGCAACGTATGCATTAGAAGAAAAGTTAAGTGCGTTTCAGGAAGATGCACAAATAAAGAGTGAAGCATTTGATGCACTGAAATTACAAATGGAGGATTATAAGACAGTCCTACAGACAATGAGGACAGCAAATGATTGTGATATCCATGATTTTCAATTTTTGAAAATAGCAGTAGGTTTTCAAGAATTAAATGGTGGAGTTATTTTGGCAAAGAAACAAATGCAGATGTCTGCCAAACAGTTCAATGAGCAAAAAGCTGCAATATATAGAGAAAAAGCACGAAGAGCAACCAGCGCAACCACTCGTTTTAATTATAATACGAAAGTGGTTCATTATGAGGCAATGGCAGAGTTAGAACAGAAATTGTATGATGTCTGGCAGGAAAAAGAAAATCAATATGATGGAATTGAGTCTCTTACCAGTGGTTTGTTTGCAGAGGGAACAGCCATACGGGCAACAGTAGAAAGTGCACTGGACAATATCACCAGTTCATTTTATGATGGAGCATATCATCCAGATGTGAATGCCGGTTGGCGGTCAGAAATCTACGATATTTATTTTAATCGCGTGTTTCACATATCAGAGAGTGGAGAACTTACCATTGACATGGAAGAAGTGGAGAAAATCCTTAGAAAAGATGCGGGAGAAATTACATCAGCAGAATATGATGTACTTGCATTGGCATATTTGATGGCGGATGATGAAGATTTGGCTGTATTTATGCAGGGAATGATGAAGGATAGGAAGGATTATAATACTTCATGGTATGCGTCAACGATGAACTATAAAGTTTATTCTGAATGGAGAATAGATAAAGAAAAATTAAATGAGATAAGAGCAAGAATGAAAGCATATGCAGAAGCAGAATTGAAAGTGATTCAAGAATATGGTACGGCAGGGGATGAGGAAGCGGTGTTGGAAAGTGAGATAGAGCGAGATGTTATGCTGCAACGTATGACATTATTGGATGTTATCAGTCAAATCGGAGCTTTTAGTGGAGAATATGAAGTTGATTATCCAACAATAAGTGTTAAGAAGAGTGAGGGAGGAGAAATAATACTGGGACTTTGTGAAGGGCTGGTGGTTAACGGTAGTAAACCAACTGGTTCTACATTAAGAAATTCTACTGTTATAGTTAGTAAGACTGTGAATGGAGAGGATATTGGATTGGTTCAGAGTAATTATGCTGGTTATGCACTTTCTAATTATTTTGGTGGTTATGCATTTGGAAATGATATGGGAAAGTTTGCAGTAAATAAAGCCAAAGGAAAGGTAAAAATAGATAATCAGGTATTTAAAAATTGGTCTGATAGAATTAAAGCAATACCGGGAAAAGAGAAATTAGGAAAGGCAATTGGTTATCTTCCGGTTATTGGAGAAGGTGTGAAAGCTGTGGTGAATACATTTGAAAATAAAAAAGATGCAGAACGAAAAGTGGAGTTTATTGCAGAAGAGATAGAGGATATTAATGTAGCGTTATTATATAGTGGTTTCGATTGTTGTGTAAGTTTTGTAGATTTTGATTTAGCGAATAATAATAATCATGAATTTTATCCATATGAGGGAGAAAGTACAGATTCTAAGATAGCTGATTTTAATAAGGAAGATGTATTGAAGGAAGCGCTGTCAACAGAATTGACTAGGGAGATGGTATTAGAGAATCCGGAAGATATAGTAGAATTTTGGCAAAAAGTACAAAGTGATGACAATGTGGGAAAAAAATTTGAGAAAATACTTTCAAAGTAAATTAGGAGAATAGGATGCGAAATATAAAAAATATGAGAAAAAGTATAGTTATTTTTATCTCAACAATGATGTTAATGGCAGTTATAGCACTTGTAGTAGCAGTTTTGATTGATAATTCTCATAAGGTTGCATTTGAAGATGCAACAATGGCAGAAATGATATCGAAGTCTGCTGGAGTGGAAACTGTGGATAAAATTCGGGAGAACGATTTAGAAAAGATAGAAGTATTAAATATTGGTTACACAGGGTATTATGATACATTGGTTGATATTGAAAAATGTACCAATTTGAGAAGATTGATTATCGGTTATCCGGATTATAAGCTGATAAATTATCCTTTTGCAGGAAGAGAAGAGCCAAAACCGGAAAGTAAGGAAAGAGTGAAACAAATAGAAAAAGAGCTGGGAAGTATTTTAGAAAAATGCCCAAATATAACAACGATATATTTGTCTAATGAAAATGGAAATTGTGAATTGGATAATGTGGAGTTTTTGAAAAAAGGAAAAAAACTTATTGTTGTAAGTTTGTATTATCAGGGGGATATTGATTATTCACCAATTTCAGAAATACCACATTTGAATATGCTGTCTTTTGAAGAGTGTAATATGACAGAGCTAAATATGTTAGATGGTCTTACAGAATTAGAAAGCTTATGGATAGAAAAATGTGATGTTTCAAAAGCAGGAGAGATTGTGAACGTAAAATCGCTGAAAGAATTGGAAATTGAGGATACACTGCTTGCTGGAAATGCAGAAGAGTTGGAAATTATATTTGAAAGTTGTCCGAATATAGAAGAGCTGAAGTTATCTTCGGAGGAGAGAAACTTAAATGATTTGAATTTTTTGAGAAATGCAAAAAATTTAGAGGTGCTTTCAGTGAAAAATCAATCGTTTACAGATTATTCAGCGATAGCAGAGTGTTTAAAATTAAAAAATTTATCATTGAGTGGATGTAATATTTCTGATGTAGGTATGCTAACTGAATTGAATAATTTAGAGTACTTAAATTTAGATGGAACGAATGTATCAGAAGCAAAAGATATTTTGAAGTTAAAAAATCTAAAGAGTTTATCTGTTACAAATACACCATTAGCAGAGAATGAAGAACAGTTAGAACTTATTCAAAAGAAATTTCTAAAGGAAAATACTTACAAGTAAAAGAGAGAAACATAGAATGCAGGATATAAGACATATAAAAAGAGGGAAGCAAATAGTTTTTTTGATTGTAATAGCAGTGGTAAGAGTTATAGTACTTGTTGTATAGCAGATATCTATAGTGAATTTGATTGTTGTGTAAATTTTGTGGATTTTGATTTACAAGAAAATAATAGTCATGTATTTTATCCGTATGTAGGGAATACAACTGATGATAAAATATCTTTGATAAATAGGTGTTTTGGAACCGTTTTATCAACAGATTTGACACGGGAGATGTTGTTGATGCATCCGCAAGATGTATTAGAATTTAGAGAAAACGTGGGACAAGATGAAAAGCTTGACCAAATGTATAATGACCTGTTTACGGGGATGATAAAGGAATAGGTGAGAAGTAATGAACAAAAAAATCAAAAGAATTATAGTTAGTTTGGTGATAGTGGCAATATTGAGTGTGACAGCTATAATTACTCTACCAATCATTCGAGACAACGCACGAAAGGTTACATTTGCAGATGAACGAATGGGCAATAGAATAGTTTCATATGCTAAGATGAGAGAAGAAGATTTTCGTGAAGAGGATTTGAATAAGGTGGAGTGGCTTAAAACTGGATATACAGGACAATATAGTACATTGGTAGATATAGAGAAGTGTCAGCAATTAAAAATTCTAGAAATTGGTAGATCTTTCAGTTTGTATCCAGAGGAGCATGGATATAAGGAACATGATTTAGAACCAGAAAGTGAAGAGAGAATTCAACAGATAAAGAAAGAATTGGGAAGTATATTAAAAAATTGTCCCAAATTAGAGAGGTTGAGTTTGGATGGTCAGAAAAAGTATTTTGAATTAGGTGACCTATCGTTTCTTAAAAATGGAAAAGGGTTAAAATGTCTTATGCTTTATTATCAGCCGGAGCTTGACTATTCTGCAATTTCCCAATGCGCTCAATTGCGTACATTGGTTTTTCAAGGCTGTGATGTGGAAAAACTAGATATGCTAAGTGGTCTTGAAAAATTGCAACGGTTATGGGTAATACAAAGTGGAGTTTCAGAAGCAGGAGACATATTACAATTGCAGACATTAACGGAATTGGGGCTAGAAGATACCCCTCTTGCGGGAAATGAAGAGCAGTTAAACCTTATTTTAGAAAATTGTCCAGATATAAAGAAGTTAACGTTGGCATATGGTGAAAGAAATGGTGAGTTAAGTAATTGGAACTTTTTTCAAAGAGCAGAGAAAATGGAAGAACTTACTCTTGTAGGATATCCAAAAGTTGATTGTTCAGCGATTTTAGCGTGCCATCAATTAAAGACATTAAAATTATGGAAATGTAATATCTCTGATTTTGGCGTATTAGAAGGGATGGAAAATTTAGAGAATTTAGATTTGACAGAAACTAATATTTCGCAGGCAGAGGATATATTAAAACTTAAAAATTTAAAATATTTAAATATTACAGACACACCGCTTGCAGAGAATGCGGAGCAGTTAGAACTTATTCAAAAGCAATTTCCCGAAATCGAGATTCAGAAGTAAAAAAGAGGCAATCAAAATGCAAGATATTAAAACAATGGCAGAGTTGATAACAAAGAATGTAGGAGTAGAATCTGTGGATAAAATTTGGGAGGATGATTTAGAAAAGAAAGAGATTTGTGATAAGAAATAAATTATAGAAAAAATTTTTAGAAAGTGTAACATTTTCCGAAATCCGAGAGTGTTATAATTGACAACACTTAGAAAGAACGATAAAATAGAAAGGCTTAGAAAAATGTTAAATAATGGAAGAAGGGAGTCATAATAAAAAATAAAAATAAGGAATTGATGCAGTAATGGTAGAAGTTTCACATTTACAGAAAAAATACGGAAGAAAAGTAATTTTAGAAGATATTAGTTTTAAGGCAGAATGTGGAGAACGCGTAGGAATCGTTGGAAAGAACGGCTGTGGCAAGTCCACATTGATGCGAATTTTATCTGGAATTATGAAGCCGGATAATGGCGAGATTCTGTATTTTGGAGAAAATGCATTAAGCAGGAAAAAAGTTTTTCGGAAGTATTGTGGTTATGTTCCTCAGGAAAATCCGCTGATTGAAGAATTATCAGTAAAGGATAATTTAAAGTTATGGGGAAATTATAACGGCGAAGTAACGGAAAAGCTAACAGAGCTTTTGAATTTGCAGGATATGATGAAGATGCCTGTTGAGAAGCTTTCAGGAGGAATGAAGCGCAGAGTAAGTATTGCATGTGCGTTGATGAATATGCCTCCGGTAATATTGATGGATGAGCCAACCACAGCATTGGACTTGTATTACAAAGAGGGAATACATAAGTGGATGGCAAGTTATCAGAAGATGAATGGTATTATTATTATGACAACCCATGATGAACAGGAAATCATGGATTGCGACAGATGCTTTATCATGAAGGAAGGAAAATTAACCGAACTGCCACAAGAAGAGGGAACCATAGACATGGTGAAAACATATCTTAGTGAGTAGTATGGAACGAAGGAAGAGGAGAGAGAAGATGAATTTTGATCCAATGACAGGAGAACCAATTAAAAAGAAATTTGATCCGATGACAGGAGAACCAATTAATAATGATGTTGCAGCAGAAACACCAGTGGAAAATGCAGCACCGGTACAGAATGCAGCACCGGTAGAAAATATAACACCGGTACAGAATGTGGCACCGGTAGAAAATACAACACCGGTACAGAATGCAGCATCGGTGGAAAATACAACACCGGAAGAAAATGCAGCACCGGTAAATCAGGCAGCAGATGCACCAACAGAAGTGTTGACAAATAATACAACACAGCAGCAGCCAACCATGGGATTTGATCCAATGACCGGTCAGCCAATCGGTGTACAACCAAAGAAGAAAAAAGGATTTTTAAAGAGTACAGCTTCTAAAGTGGTTTTAGCACTTATTATTGTAGCGGCAATTGCTTGTGGGGGCGTAGCATACGCATTCCATAGTGGTATTCTCGGAAGTGATTCCGATAAGGTTTTAAAGGCGATTCAGAACACATTAGATGACAAGAGCGAATTAACACAGGCATTTGACATCGGAGATATTGCAAAGTCAAATGAGTACACAATGGGATTTTCTGTAGAGTCTGATGGAGTTAGTGTAGATGGTTCTTGTTTGGTAGGAAAAGAAGGAAAGCAGATAAACGGAAGTGTAAATGCATATTCTACCGATATTGATTTTGCTTTAAATCTTACAGAAGACGAATTACAGTTACAGGTACCATATGTTTCTGATAAAGTTTTTACCTATAACTATACCGGAGACAACACCGGATATTTAATGGAAGAGCTTGATTCCGATGAAGTAGATGCTTTGAATAAGCTGTTAGAATACTGCTATAATAGCAAATATAATGATGGTGCAAGCGAGAAGTTAAAAGATGCTGTTGTAGATGAATATAAAACTTTGAAATTCGAAAGTGTAAAAGAAGAAAAATTTGAAGTAGATGGAAAAGAAAGATCCTGTAAAGGATATGGAACAGTTATCACAAAGAAAAATATTCAGAAGCTTGTAGATGCATATGAAGAAGCTACCAGTGAAAGCTTGGCAGACATGGAAGATTTAATGGTACAGTTAGATCCTACTTATACAGTTGGAAGCTATACAGAATCCTTTGATGAATTGAGAGATGCCTTAGAAGAAATGCCGGATGTATCAGCAACTTTCTATGTATATGATAACAAGTTAGCATGTATCGAATTACAGCCAAAGGGTGATGAAGTAATTCAGATTCAGTTCCTCGGAGGAGACAGAAGAGCACAGAATATGCGTGTTGTAGATGCGGATGGAAATACTGTAGTTGAAGTTACCGGAGAAAAAGACGGTTCTAACGAAAAAACGGAATTGTTAGTAGATGACGAAAGCATATTAAGTCTTGAGTATGACAGCAAGAGTGGCGCATTCAGTCTTTATAGTGATGAATTTAGCCTTGGCGGAACAATTAAATCTGATAAGAACGGATTAACCATTACCATCGATGAGTGTAGTGATGAATACGATGACTATGACTTTACGGGAAGCATTTCTTTGAAAAAGGGTGCAGATTTTGAAGAATTAGATGGTGATAAGTTTGATATCGGAAATGCATCAGAAGACGAAGTAATGGATCTGATGACCGAAATCAGTGACAATTTATATTAGACATGAGAACATTTTTAATTTATTTTTTACTTGAATATAAGAAAAGCATCAAGGTACTGTTGAAATCATTCGGCAGTACCTTGATGATGTTATTGTTAGTAATTGCAGGAACAGTAGCAGTGAGCCACTTTGTATTTCAATCTCGGATTTTTGAACCGGTAAAGGTGGGAATGGTAATCGATGAAGAAGACGACAAGGTAAAGCTGATTACCAAAGTAGTATCTGCTATGGAAAGTGTAGAGAGTATCTGTGAATTTGTTTATGTAGATGAAACAGAAGCAAAAGAATTGCTGGCAGAAAACAAGCTGGTAGCAGCCATTGTGTTGCCGGAGGATTTCTATGAGGATGTAGATAGCGGATATAATACACCGGTGAAGGTTTATGTATCGAAGAATGCAACACTAAATCAAAAAGTATTTCAGGAGTTGCTTTCAGATGGAGTTTCCCTGTTACGAACGTCTGAGTCGGGAGTGTATGCTACGCTGAAAATAGGAAGAGAATATTCAGCTCAGTTGTCACAACGGAAAATAGGAGATGTAATTTCAGAAATTTACATTGAGGAGGCATTTTATCGTGACCGAATTTTTTCATCTAATGTATGTTCTGCATTAGGGGAAATGGATTTGCACCAATACTATTTTAGTTCCGCTCTTGTGATATTTCTTCTGATGAGCGGGTTAAATTATAGCTTTTTATATCGGAAACGCACCAAAGCAGTGGAAGATAAGTTGAAAATATCCGGTGTGGGAGCATGTCGGGTTTCAGTGATAAAAGTAGGAATTATGGCGAATCTGTTATGGTTACTTGGAGTATTATTTTACGGTGTGGCATGTGTAATTTCTGATAAGTTACATTTAACATGGTTTTTCTTTGATGGATGGACGGTGGTATACATGATTCCACTGTGCATTGCCATTGCAGCATATTTTCATATGATATATGCAATTTCCGGAAAAAATGGACAAGGAGCAGTCATTGTTTTTGCAGTAAATGTTTTTATGATTTTATGTTCCGGAGCCGTAATCCCCATAGCATATTTGCCGGAGATTGCCGGGAAAATCGGAAGGTGCCTGCCCTTGAGCTTCTGGAATGAGTATTGTGCCCAGACAGTATTTGGACAGGTGAGTGGAGAATTTTTACTGGTGCAGTTAGTAATTATATTGGTTGCAACAGGGATAGGAGCGGCAGTGTCATGGAAAAATACATAACATGGTATAGGCTCTTGATAAAAAGTTGGATGAAACGAAAAAGCAGTTGGCTTCAATTAGCAGGATTGCTGTTGGTAGTGGCTTTGGTAGGACAGGTTAAGATTCCGGATATTAACAATACGGTAATCGGTCTTTGTAATGAAGATGGAGCATTTGTACAAGAAGTCATAGAAAGCCTTCAAACAGGGGAAAGTGTATTTCAATTTCAGGTCTATTCAGACAGTGAAGAAATGCAGCAGGCAGTGATTCGCGGAGAACTGGAAGGCGGATTTATTTTTGAAAAAGGATTGGAAAAGGATTTACAAAAAGGCAAAAGGAAAAAGTTGATTACGGTCATTACAACTCCATTAACGACGAAGGGAGCAGTAGCAAAGGAAACCGTATTTGCCGCCTTTTTTGAACGGTATAGTCAAGATATTCTCTTAGAACAGGAAGAAACGGTGTTTGGAAGAGAAGATGCTGAAGTTTCGGAAGCATTGCTAAAAAAGAATCAGGAATATTTAAAAAGTGATGAGATTTTTCGTCTGGACTTTGAAGAAGTTGCAGGGAAGGGAACAGAAGCTGCAACAGGAGCAGATACATTCCCGGTACGAGGAATGGCGGCATTGCTTATTTTTGTAATGATATTGTTGGAACATGGAAAAAAATTTGAACAAAAGGACTGTGTATTTGAAAAAGCCCTGATGCAAAGAGAAAAGATGGCATTTGAACTTTTGCGCTATGTATCAACAGCTACAATTCCGGCACTTGCCAGTGCAGGTTTGATAATGATAACAGGAAATGGCGTATTTTTCTTAAAAGAAATCTTGGGAATGGTCATATTTATAATTGTGTGTGCAATATGGGTGTTTCTAATCGGAAAACTTTTTCGAAATGGAACCACATATGCATCTTGGATTATGACGTTGGTAATTGGCAATTTGTTACTTTGCCCGGTATTTCTTAATATTTCCCAGTATGTGCCTGCATTAGGATATATTGGATGCATTTTCCCGGTTGGGATGTATTTGAGGTTGTTTTAAAGAAAAAATTATATAGAAGAATACTGCAAATGACTAGACGTAAATCAAAAATGAGATTAGCAAGAATGGATTAACATATATTTATTGAAAAAATGAAAAACATATGTTAATCTGTTTTTGTATTTACACGAGTAGCGAATTAATGAGAATGGGATGGTTAAATATGGAAGATTTAGAGCAGCTAAAACGTATTTTATCTTATGAGAAAGAAATGGTACAAAGTAGAATTACGGAGATAAATAAAGAACTTGCTGAATTAGGTAATGTGCAAAAGACCATAATTATAAAGAAAATCAGTGGAAAATGTTATTATTATAATCAGTGGATGGAAAATAAAAAACTCCGGTGTAAATCATTAGGACCGGTAGCCCCCGGGGCAATCGCAGATTTTGAACAAAAAATTCTTAAAAAAAATGAGTTGGAAGAAGAACTCAATATCAAAAAGGGATTATTGTCCTATCTTGAAGAAACTCTAACACGAATTACCCATGAAATAAATAGTAGCAGGAAAATTATAAATAACTACACATTTGAAGTTTATTGGAAGGATGAGATTACAGCAAGAGTCTATGTAAAAGAGCATGACGTTACTGTTTCAAGATTTACAGACCATCCCCTAAAGCAGATTTTTGCACAAAAGAAAATGACAAGGTATCAGTTAAATCGGATTTTAGAATTAAGGTGTTGGGAGCGAGACAGAGCAGATATCAATGAGCTGTTAAAAAACATTGGATTGCAGGAGTACAATCCACAGGAAATTGTCAGAAAGACCCATGGAGTATCTTTTAATGATTATATATGGATACGTTTTCCGGGGGAAAAATTGACAAGTAAAGATGTTTTAGTGAGGTAACATTATGTTTTCGGAGAAAATTTCAAAGGAATATATAGTAAAGCAACAAGGAACCAGTGAGGGAACACAGATAAAATATAAAAAGGGAGATTATTGGTACAAAAAAGATAAAAGTGGATGCGAAGGATTGGTGGAATACTTAGTTTCAAATTTTTTAAGATACACCAATTTAAATGCAGAGGAATATGTGGTGTATGAGTATGGTACTATTAATGGGGAAAAAGGATGCCGAAGTAAAAAATTTTTAAAGAGTAATGAAGAATTGATAACACTATATCGGTTATATTTTAATGAATATGGAAGAGACTTGTCGCAGGTGATAAATGAAATGGATGAGATGGAAGAACGCATTGATTATGTGATTCGTTTTGTGGAAAAAAGCTGTGGCATAAATATTTTTGAATATCTGAAAAAGGTACTGACAGTGGATATGATTATTTTAAATGAAGACAGGCATTTGAATAATCTGGCACTTATTTTTGATGGAAATGCTTTTAAACCTTCTCCAATTTTTGATAATGGCTTATCTTTACTCACAGGAAATCGAAGTGTTAATTGGAAATTCCCGGTTAGTGATAATGTAAAGCGCATGGTTGCAAGACCATTTTCCGGTTCCCATGAAAAAATGGTAGAGTATTTTGGCAAAGGATTAGAAATTGATGCAGAAAGTGCTTTAGCATAGTTGGATACTCAGAAATGGACGCGGGAAAGAGAAATACTTGAGTATCAGATAAACAAATACTGCCAATAGTTTACATGGAAAAGTATCCCAGATTATGATAAAATTAGGACATGTTTTAACACAATGAGGAATACAATAATTTTGAAACTTTATATAGAAATTTGGAAAAATAGAATAGATAGAATCTTTAGGAGGAAAATATGTTAGACAAGATTGCATTTATGGAGACACTTCATTCGGTACAGGAGGTGGCAAGAACCTCTCTGACCCCATTAACGAAAGAAGAAATACAAACTTATTTCAAAGATATGGAACTAACCAAAGAACAGGAAGATATGGTATATCAATATCTGTTACATCCACAGGAGGAACAGCCGACAGAGGTGGAAAACGAAGCAGAAACAGAGACAACTGAGACAGAGGAAAAGAAGGAAGAAAATACAGCAGAGCCCAAGCCGGTGTCTGCCCGGTTTCAAATGTACTTAGATGAGCTTGGAGATATTCCTAATCTTACGAAAGAGCAGGAACAGAGCTTATATGACCGTTTGGCAGCAGGAGAAGAGAGCGTTATTGCAGAGCTTTCCCATCAGTGGTTGAAAAAAGTAGTAGAGATTGCATCAGCATACGAAGTAGAGGATGTACTGTTGGACGATATGGTACAAGAGGGAAATATCGGATTGCTTATGGGATTACAGTCTTTAGCAGGCAAAAAGGAAGCAGAACCGGAAAAGGTATTGGAACAAATGGTTCGAACAGCCATTGAAGGATATGTAGACGAAGAAAGTGGAGAGGGGGAACAGGAAAACTCTATTCTTGCAAAAGTAAGTTTAGTACATGAAGCAAAAGAAGCACTTGCAAAGAAAATTGGAATGGAGCCTTCCATTCGTCAGCTTGCAGAGTATACAAAAATTTCAGAGGAAGAAATATCAGATATAGTATCTCTTGCAAAGGAAGTAAAACAAGGAGAATAGGATTAGAAAATGAGTTCTTTTTCATTTATTTTTCAATATATCAAACAGCATAAAAAGCAATATATTGCGGGAATTATTACGTTGTTTGTGGTGGATTTTGCCAATCTGTTTATTCCGAAAATTACAGGAATGGTGACAGATGGACTGACGGCGCATACCTTGGATATGCAAGGGGTAGCTCGGTATATTATTGAGATTCTTCTGGTAGGAGCAGTCATTGCCATCGGAAGATTTTTGTGGAGATACTTTTTGTTCGGAGCTTCTCGAAATATCGAGCGAGAAGTACGAAATGGAATGTTTGAACATTTGGAAAAAATGAGCGTGGAATACTACAACGAACATAAAACAGGAGACTTGATGACACGTTTTACCAGTGACTTGAATGCAGTTCGTATGGCAATTGGTCCTGCCGTGATATCAGCCTTTGATGCTTCTGTAATGGCAGTTATGGTAGTCTGTCAGATGATGTTTTATGTTAGTGTAAAACTTACTTTGCTTGCGATTATTCCCATGCTCTTTATTTCGGCAGGTGAACTTTATTATGGAAAAATAATGAAAAAGCGTTTTTTAGAACGTCAGGAGGCAGTGTCAGACCTGACAGATTTCGTGCAGGAAAGTTTTTCCGGTGTGAGAGTGATTAAGGCATTTGTACGGGAAAAAGCAGAATGTGCAGCGTTTCGTCGTTCCAATTATCGGGCAAAAGAAAAGAACTTAGAAGTAGTAAAACTTCAGGCAGTGGTGATGCCACTATTGGATGTGATTATAGGAGTCAGCAGTTTAATTACGTTGTTGTATGGCGGTTATCTGGCGTTGATAGGAGAAATTACCCTGGGACGTTTTGTCGCCTTTAATCAGTATATCGGTATGCTGGTATGGCCCATGCTTGCCTGTGGAGATGCAATTACCATGTTTTCACAGGGCGGTGCGTCATTAAAGCGTATACAGGAAGTATTTGAAGAAAAACCGGAGATATTTGACCGGGAAGAAGTAGAGCCGGTGGAAAAGATTCGTGGCGATATTACCTTTGACCATTTGACATTTATTCATCGCGGACACAGTGAACCAACGTTAAAGGATATTTGCCTTGAGGTGGAAGCGGGAACTACTCTTGCAATCATCGGAAGAACCGGAAATGGAAAAACTACATTAGTGAATTTGCTGTTACATCTTTATAATACAAAGCCGGAGATGATATTGATTGATGGCAGAGATATTAATACCATTCCATTAAAAACCTTGCGAGAAAATATTGCCTATGTGCCACAGGATAATTTTTTATTTTCCAATACCTTAAAGTCTAACATTGCTTTTGGAGTAGAAGCGGAGGATATGGAACAGATTACACGGGCGACACAGGCTGCATGTATACATGAGAATATTGTTTCCTTTCCGGATGGATATGAGACAATCGTGGGAGAGCGTGGTGTTACCTTGTCAGGCGGACAAAAGCAGCGAAGTTCCATTGCAAGAGCCCTGATGAAAGATGCTCCGATTTTAATTTTAGACGATGCATTGTCAGCAGTAGATACGGATACCGAAGAACATATTTTGAAAAATCTCAAAGAGAATCGAAAGGGAAAGACAACCATTCTCATTGCACATCGTATTTCTACCATTCAAAATGCGGACAAGATTCTGGTATTAGATGAAGGAGAAGCCAAGGAATGTGGAACGCATCGGGAATTGATGGAGCTTCATGGAATTTATCGTGATATGTTTGAAAAACAGCAGCTAGAAGCTGCATTTGAAGGAGGCAATGTATGAAACGACTATTAAAATACTTAAAGCCTCATAAGTGGACCATGACAATAGCTACAGTACTGGTGTTATTTATCATTGGAATTGAGCTGTATCGCCCCATCATTATTGGTGATGCTATTGATGATTATATTAACGGCTATTATCAGCCTTATGTAGAAACTACGCAGGAAGCGGCAGGGGCAGTATCTTATGGAGATATTTGGCTTACAAGAAATATTTCTGGTAGCCCTAAAGAGTACTACCAAATCATGCTCTATCAGAATCACTATTATATGGCAGAGCATTTAACAGAAAAACAATGTGAGAAGTTGAAAAACGGTAACGCCAAGGAAATCAAAGAGCAATTAGAAGCAGGAGCACAAGAGCTTGATAAGTCCCAGTTAAAGGAACTGAGAAAATACGATTTTTCCGGAATTTTAAAGGCAGCAGCCTTGTACTTGCTTGTATTATTGTTGGGATTTGTGCTCAATGTGGCGGATACCTGGATGCTTCAAAAAATGGGACAGGATATTATTTTTAAAATGCGAGAAGAAGTATTTGAGCATATCCACAGCTTGTCATTAAACTTTTTCAATACCACTCCGGTAGGAAAACTAGTTACTCGTGTGTCAAACGATACTGAGGCGGTAAATGACCTGTTTTCCACCATTTTGGTAAAGCTCTTTAAAAACACAGTGAAAATTATTGGATTTGCAGTAGTCATGCTTTCAATCAACGTGAAAATGGCACTGTTTTCCTTTGTTATGTTACCATTAGTGACGGGCTTAACCTTCTTTTTCCGCCATATGTCCAGAGTGGCATATCGCATTACCAGAAATAAAATCACAGAACTGAATACATTTTTGTCAGAGCATATTTCCGGTATGAAGTTGATACAGATATTTGCCAAAGAGAAGGAAAAATATCAGGAATTTGAACAAAAGAGCATGGAGCTGTATCAGGCAAACTGGCGGGAAGTGATGACATTTGCAGTCTTTCGTCCCTCTATTTACTTTTTGTCTGTGATTGCAACAGTAATTGTAATCGGTTCAGGAAGTTCCTTTGTGCTTTCCGGTACACTGTCACTTGGAACCTTGTTTGTATTTATCAGTTATATTAGTTCTTTCTTTGAGCCGATTCAGGAGTTGGCAGAACAGTTTGGAACATTGCAGTCCTCCTTAGCTTCCGGGGAAAAAATCTTCTCCATTTTAGAAGAGAAGCCTCAGATTGTAACCCCGGTACAACCAAGGGAAGTAAATATTCAGGGGAAAATTGAGTTTCGCCATGTGTGGTTTGCTTATGAAAAAGAGGACTATATTTTAAAAGATGTCAGCTTTGTCATTGAGCCGGGAGAGAAAGTGGCATTTGTGGGAGCAACCGGAGCGGGAAAATCTTCCATTTTGAATCTGATTGGACGGTATTTTGACATTCAGAAAGGGGAAATTCTCATTGATGGTGTGAATATTCAGGAAATAGATACGGATGTGTTGCGTCGTGCCATTGGACAGGTGCAGCAGGATGTGTTTATCTTTACGGGAGATATTAAGAGTAATATTTCCCTGCATAACCCGGAAATTTCCAGAGAAGATGTAATACAGGCTGCCAGAACGGTGCATGCAGACTTTTTTATTGAAAGAATGCCACAAAAGTATGACGAGCCGGTAACAGAACGAGGAAGTACTTTGTCTGCCGGACAAAGACAGTTACTTTCCTTTGCCAGAACACTGGCATATCAACCGGCAATTTTAGTGTTGGATGAGGCAACCGCCAATATTGATACGGAAACAGAAAGCTTGATTACCCAGGCATTAGAAACCCTGATGGAAGGAAGAACCACCATTATGGTGGCTCATCGACTTTCCACCATCCAGCATGCAGATAAAATATTGGTAATGCATAAAGGCGAGGTTATGGAGTCGGGTTCTCATCAGGAATTGCTGGCAAAGGACGGCATGTATAAAAAGCTGTATGATTTGCAGTTGGTAGAGTAGAAGTTAAGACGTATGGGGACTTCGGATAACCGGTTGAATTTGCTGATAATTAAAGGCAAATGCAATCGTTTCCGGTAGAAGTTCCGTAAAAGCAGTCATAGAGTTGGGTTTTGCCTTGTAATTGTCCTGTCCAAAAGGAACAAAGTAAATGTTCTTGGTGTTCAGTAAAATACCGATATTTTTCAAGTTCATTCCCAGTGCATCATTGGTGGAAAGGGAAATAACCAGTGGGCGGTTATTGCGAAGGTGTGACTTGGCAGCCATTAGGACCGGTGTATCGGAAATGCCGTTTGCCAGTTTGGAAAGGGTGTTTCCGGTACAAGGGGCGATAACCATAATATCCATAAGACCTTTTGGACCAATGGGTTCTGCCTGTGGAATGGTAGTGATAGGAGCATTTCCGGTTAACTCCTTAGCGTGTGCTAAAAACTCCTCGCTGGTGCCAAAACGAGAATTTAGTGTAGCTGCATGTTCAGAAAAAACAGGGAGCAGATTGGCACCGGTTCGTTTTAAATCCTCTAAAGCGTGAAATATTTTTTCGTAAGTACAAAAAGAACCGGTAAATCCGATTCCAATGGATTTTCCTTTAAAATTATAAACCATGATTTATCATCCTTTCTATGGCTTTGCCGGCAATGATACCTGCGGTTTTGGGGTGGAACTTTCCCGGAAGTCCCGGCAGGCGAAAATAGGGGATAGCGAACCGGGAACTAACATCATTTGAAAAACCAAAAGGAGCAGAAGCAATGTCAAAAATATGACAATCTCCCGGAAGTAACGCTAAATCTTCGTTGGTTAATATCTGTTGTGGAATGGTGTTGATGACTAAGTTACACCGGGGTAAAATAGTCTTTTTTTCTTTTTCCGAAAGGGCGAGAAGGCCATGTTCTTCTGCCTGAAGTTGTTTGGAAATTTCCCGCTCTAATACATAGATGCCGGATTCAAAGGTGGAAAATAATGTACCGATAGCAGCACCGCAATACCCATAGCCCAGTAACAGAATACGGGTATTTTCCAGAGAAAAGGGCGTGTAGCGGATGACCTCGGATAGTAACCCTTCTGCTGTCAATCTTGCATTTTCGGTGGCAAATCGGGAAGAATCCGAAAGGGCGTAGAGTTTGCAATCTGCATTTTCAAATTGTTCCTGAAAAATATTTGGCATACCATTGTGAAAAATCACCATGGGGTGAGAAAGCATGCCGGACAATTGGGATATAGGAATCGGTGGAACAGATGAACTTTTCTGAAACAGATGTGTGTTGTCCTTAGAAAAAGGAGTAGGCATAAAAAGCGCATCTGTATGTAGTGCCTGTTCCGGAGAAGCCGCAAGCTGTATATTGCTCTGATAGGGAAAATCCGGTGTCCCAAAGCAGGTGACCACATAGCCACAGGAGTTTAGATATTCAGCGGTGTAAGCGTGGCGAAGATCCCCGCCAAGAAGCGTAATCTGTGATATTGCCATAAGAGGCCTCCCAAAGGTATCGTCTTGGTATACTATGCGAAAGATTTCAAAGAGTGAGCACTTTGGGGAAGAAAAACTTACCTGTTAGTTTCAAAAACAAACCCCTTAGTCATTTTCTATTTACATCTATAGGAGGCTTGCTATAATGGTCTCATGGGAGGAACGAGTGATGAAAGTTAGAATTGAGATTGAAGAAGAATTACAGGAAGATGAAGTGGTAATCCGTTGCAGCAGGATGGATGAACAGATTATAAGTATCCAGGCGGCTATTCTGGAGCAGACCAGAGGAAAACAACAGATTTTTTTGAAAAATGGTGATACAGAGTATTATCTGCCATTAGAAGATATTTTGTTTTTTGAAACAGAAAATAAAACGGTATTTGCGCATACCAGAGAGAAAATGCTAGAAACAGAATATAAGCTGTATGAATTAGAAGAATTACTTCCCGGTTCTTTTATGCGAATATCTAAATCAGCCATTGTCAATCTTGATCCTATTTATTCCATTACCCGTAATTTGACAGCCTCCAGTGTGGTAGAATTTGTGCACAGCCATAAACAAATTTATGTATCCAGAAATTATTATAAACCGCTGGTAGAAAGACTGGCAGAAAAGAGGAAAAAGTTATGAAAAGAGGAAAAAATATTTTTTGGGGGATTGCATTGATTCTTTGTGCAGTGTTTATTGTTGTAAGTAAGCTGGGATATTTTCAGGGAATCGGAATTTTTACCGTAATCTTTACCATTGCAGTAGCAGCAGGTTTGATTGACAGTGTAGCACATAGAAGTTTTGGTGGAATTTTGTTTTGTTTGGCATTTTTAGGAATCCTTTATGACAAGCAGCTTGGGATTGAAGCACTTACCCCATGGCCGATTTTAGGAGTGGCATTGTTGGGAACAATCGGACTTAATATGATTTTCAAATCAAAAAAAAAGAACTGGAAATATGAAAAAAACTTTGAGTGGAACAACGAAAGTTATCAGGAAATCATCGATGAAGAAAGTGATGAATGGGTACGATGCGAAGTAAGTTTTAATTCAGCTACCAAATATATTAATAGTACCGGTTTTAAAAGAGCAGAATTAGAGTGCAGTTTTGGAAGTTTAATGGTGTATTTTGACAATGCCATTTTAGCAGGCGGAAAAGCTGTAGTAAACTTAGAGACATCTTTCGGTGAAATGAAACTTTATATTCCAAAGTCATGGAAAGTTGTTACGAATCTGGATTGTGCATTTGGTGGTTTTAAGGAGCATGGAACTTGTTCCAGAAGTGATGAAAATATCCTTATGATTAGTGGAGAGGTATCTTTTGGAGGATTGGACATTTACTATATTTAAAGAAGGGAGTATCTATGAGAGAAGTCATATTGCTATTTAATTTTACCGAGAAAGAGAAGCGGAATAAGGTCACAAGGGCCTTATTCCCTTTGCGTATAAAAATAAAAGAAATAGAAAAGAAGGATTACCTTAATTCCATAGGCTATTTAGCGGGAAATAAAGAACTGTCAGCAGTGGAAGAAGTGTATACCGGAGAAGAATTAGAAGGAGAAATGTTGGTAATGGCGGGACTTTCCAGTGCCAGAATAGATCAGGTATTAAAGGCATTGCGTAAGTCGGGAGCAGGAAATATTCCTTATAAAGCATCGCTAACTCCTACCAATCAACATTGGAATGTAAGAAAGCTTTTTGAAGAAATCAAGGAAGAACATGAGCGGATGCATAAGGAGGGATAAAGATGGAATGGAAACAATTGCTTTGCGATGATCGAGTTCGCAACTTTAGAAAGAACGGTTCCAATGATTTGCGTTCCGAATATGAAAAGGATTATCATCGTATTATCGGAAGTGCATCTTTTCGCCGACTTCAGGATAAAACACAGGTGTTCCCTTTAGATAAAAGTGACTTTATCAGAACCAGACTTACCCATTCGTTAGAAGTTTCTTCTTTTGGAAAGTCTTTGGGGCAGAATATTAGTCAGAGGATTTTAAAGGAAGAAAAGGATGCAGGCTTTTTACCGGAATATCAGGGGTATATTTGTGATATTTTACAGTGTGCAGGATTGTTACATGATATTGGAAATCCACCCTTCGGACATTTTGGAGAATCCGCCATTCGAGAATGGTTTTTTATAAATCTTCCGAAAAAAACGGTGCAGTTGCCTGGAATGAAACAGGAACAACCGATTAGTGAAGTGTTAAATGAACAGATGCAGCAGGATTTTTATCACTTTGAAGGTAATACTCAGGCACTTCGATTGGTGACAAAGCTTCACTATCTGGTAGATGAAAACGGAATGAATCTTACCAAGGCATTACTTGGAACCATTATCAAATATCCGGTATCTTCACTGGAAATAAAGGCTACACCACACATTAAGAATAAAAAAATGGGCTATTACTATGCGGAGCGCGAGTTGTTCAAGGACTTGCAGGAAAGTCTGGGAACCAATGGAAATCGTCATCCGCTGGCATTTGTATTAGAGGCGGCAGATGATATTGCCTATAAAACAGCAGATATTGAAGATGCGGTGAAAAAAGGTTGTATTACTTATGAACAATTAGTAGAAGAATTGGAGCTTGCCCAGGAAAAGATTCCAGAGGGAAGATGGAAGGAAGGCTTCCATAAAATGGTGGATAAACTGCAATATTATTATGGAAAAGCCAAGAAGCGTGAATTGCAAAATGCTAAGAGCAATGCAGTACAAAACTGGGTGATTTATGTACAAGGCTGGATGATAAAAGCGGCAACAGATTGCTTTATCTGGCATTATAATGAGATTATGGATGGCAGTTATGGAGCAAACGGTGAGGATTTGTTTTCCGGTACAGAAGGAGCATACATGATGGAAGCATTAGGGGATATTGCATTTCGCTATGCATTCCAGATAAAACCTATTTTGAAGTTAGAGATTGCAGCCTAGTCCATATTTG
>JAAYPT010000072.1 GCA_012519695.1 Clostridiales bacterium
AACAAAAAACTTCATAAACAACGTCATGGCGAATCCACCATTCGCTCTTTTGTCATGTCATTTTTTATTTCTAGTTCATTATACACTATTTCTGACGATTTGAGGAATTTCCTATTACATAAAAAAACCTCTTCAGAAGATTTCCCTTTCTACTTTTCGTGAAATCTTAATCGGAGGCTTAAAATACGCTGATTTTGCTTCGCAGGTTCACAATTTAAAGGACCTAAATGACATTCCTTTTGTCTCTCTTAGTACAGAAACCAGTACCCGAGAGCTCTATATTGAATACTTTTTGCGCTACAATCTTCCTTTCCAGGCGGATATGGAAGCTGCTACCACAGACCAGATTCTTCCTATGATTCAGCATAACCTTGGAATCGGATTCTATCCAGAGGCACTTGCTCAGGAATCTATTGCAAGAGGGGAAGTAGTTCCTATCCAATTGGTAGAACCTATCCCGGAACGAGAAGTCTGCCTGCTGTGGGACACTACTCATTCACAAAGTATTGCTGCGCAAAAATTAAAGGCTTCTCTGCTCACCTAATGTTTTTCTTCTATATAATATGTAATAAAATCATGTAGCAGGCAGTCCCCAAGATAATACTGAAAAATGTATTCTTTTTCCATAGATAGGTCCCTGCTACCACACCTACTGCAATTAGTTTTTGCACTCCGCTTTCTAAAAAAGAAACCGGCACATCCTTTAAACAATACACTATTAATACTGCCATAATTGCAGGTGGCAGTATTTTCCCTAAATATTGTATTTTATCCGGTATTTCTTTTTTGCCAAGCAGGGTAAATGGCAGGGCTCGTAAAAAAATCGTACACACTGCTCCCACGCATATATACAAAAGGATTTTCTCATTACTCACAGTCTGTCTCCTCCTTTTGTATTTTCTTTTCTAATAACAATAGTGATCCTGAAACCAGAATCAATGCAGGTAGTATGAAGTTTCCCGCTCCAAATATCAAAAGGCACAAAATTCCCGCTCCAAGTCCCAATAATGCCGGAACATGATGTTTAGCTGCCTTCCACTGGTCTATAAAAATCACCACAAACAACGCTGTCATACAAAAATCGATTCCCTCTAATTCCATGGGTAGCACTTGTCCCAACACACCGCCTAACACGGCACCAAACATCCAGGAAATTCGACTGAACAACGCTACATAGAACATTACATTTCTACGTTCCTCTTCACTTTCAAACAGTTCTTTTTTTTCTGTGAGGGCACAGTTTACCGCATAAGTTTCATCCGTCATAGTATGAATCATATAGGGATATTTTTTTCCCATATTTCGGAAATCTTCAATAAAACTCAATCCGTAAAACACCTGTCTGCTATTCATAAACAGTGCCGTTAATGCTACTGTTACAATAGAAGCTCCGCTACTTAAAAAAGTAACCAGAACAAATTGAAAGGCCCCTGTATACACCGTAAGACTGGTAAACAGCGACCAAAACCATGCAAATCCGGCTTCTTCCATTACAATCCCATATGCCATACTGACAAAGAGATAACTGCATGTAATCGGTAAAGACTGCCGGATTGCAGTTTGTATTACTTTCTTTTTCATTCGTAATTCTCCAGAAAATGATGCTTTTCACCATTTTGCTTATATGCAATTACCGTACTTAAATTTACATTTTCTACACTTTTAAAGATATTGCTTTCTACAAATGGATTTGTCTTTTTCATTTCAGCAATAAGATTCTTCACTTCCATACGCTTCGATACACTGCTTCCGTCCGGACGACATGTGGTACAGGTATCGGTAAAGCGACAGGCACACTGAATAAAATGAAGATCATTATAATCTCTCCAATGTTTTATATCATCTTCACGAATATAATACATTGGTCGAATCAGTTCCATTCCTTCAAAGTTGGTACTATGAAGCTTTGGCATCATAGTCTGTACCTGTGCGCCGTACAACATTCCCATTAAAATTGTCTCTATCACATCATCATAATGATGTCCCAATGCAATCTTATTGCATCCTAATTCTTTTGCCTTGTTATACAAATGTCCTCTACGCATTCTGGCACACAGGTAACAAGGAGACTTTTCTATTTCATATACTGCTTCAAAAATATCAGACTCAAATACGGTAATTGGAATATTCATGCGCTTTGCATTGTTTTCGATTACCTGACGATTGGCTTCACTATATCCCGGGTCCATCACCAAAAACACTAAATCAAACTTTACTTTATTATGTCTGTGCAGCTCCTGAAACAGCTTTGCCATAAGCATAGAATCCTTCCCACCGGAGATACAGACTGCTATCTTATCTCCTTCCTGTACCAGCTCATAATCACGAACTGCCTTGGCAAATTTAGAAAACAACTGCTTATGGAACTTCTTTCGAATACTCTTTTCAATTTCCTCTGCGGAATGTTCTTCCGACTTTTCTGTCTCTTTCATGCGAGACAACAGCCAGCCCATATAGCCCCCTTGCAAACTATATGCCTGTATGCCGTCTTTTTGAAACTCTTCTGCCTTTTCTTTGCTGAAGATTCCCTTGGTGCAATAAAAAATGACTTTTTTTTCTTTAGAAATCTTATCATTTTCCGTAGTTAATTGTTCTTCCGGAATATGAATTGCTCCCGGAAGCATTCCATAACTTACTGCTGATTCATCCCGAATATCAATTAACACATAACTATCTTTTTCAAGGCTATTTACTTCCTGCCATGTTATTTCTATATTTTCCATCATATCTCGTCTTTCTTGTAAAGCATATTTCCCATAATTTTAATAGGTATTATCTTCTCTATTATATAGACTTGTCCCGAAAAACTCAACACGTTTTAGAAAATATGTACACTTCTTCTATCGTTCAATCTTTAAAACTTCAAATCCCGCATTTTCTACCGCTTCGATTAGTGCTTCGTCTGGAATTTCACGATCCATTTCTACCACTGCCTGTTTCTTCTTTAAATGAACTCTTGCACTTGCACCTTCAATTTCATCGATATTTCTCTCCACACTATTTTTACAGTTATCGCAGTGCATTCCTTCAATGGTAATAATCTTGGTATATAATGCCTCTACTTTCTTCTTTTTTTGCTTTGGAACAGAATCTCCACCGCCTCCGCAGCATCCACCTTCTCCTTTAAAATGTTTTACGCTGGAACGTAAACCTAAATACCCTATTATAATCAAAACTCCTACTACAATTGCAGTTGCCATTTTCATTCACTCCTTCTGTGATATATCGTTCGTTCACACTAACTACTATATCACAAAAATAAATTTTTGCATCCCCTGGCTTTTTGTTGATAAAAATTATCATTTACCTATTCCGACTTATTTTTCTTGTTATTTAAAATCAATGTGACAATTCCGCAGATAAGACCGGCCACCGCATATGCCACCCAGTTAATATACCACAAATTAAAGCAAAATCCGGTAATCACATAAATGATGGTTGCTACCAGCATAATACATCCGCACCATACTCCGATTCTTTTATCTTCTTTATCCTTTTTATTTCCCTTATTATAAGCTGCAATATCATACTTTTCTTTTTCCAGACCAGCATAGGTTAAAACGCCAACTCCAATTGCCACAAATACCATAAATATTCCATAATAAAAGTCTTCTGTCATTCCTTTTGCGGTTGGTAAACTGTCGCCGTTCATTCCAATTAAGAATCCAATTAAAATCACGCCGATTCCAACAGCAATATGAATTGGAAACTTCTCTTCAAAATGTTCTTTTTCCTTTTTAGAATAAAACTCCGGTATTAAAGGATGATTCTTTCTATATTGGTCATGCTGTATACCTGCTACTACAAATACCAGTATTGATACAATGGCTATGGCTAAAAATATTGTATTAGCAATTACTTCTGCAATTCCTACACCTGTCAGAAGTTCATAAGAGGCTACCGCTAAAATAATCATTATTACCCCTGTTGTAATATGCTTTCTTCGCTTTTCCATATGAATCTCATAACTTTGGGTATCTTCTATTTCCTGCTCACTGGCATTTTCCCGTAAAAGTGTGTCCATGCTACAAGAAAACAAATCACATAGTTGCAATATCTTTTCCATTTCCGGATAAGAAGCTCCTGCTTCCCACTTGGATACGGTCTGTCTGGATACCTCTAACTGATCTGCCAACTGCTCCTGGGTCATATTTTTTCTCTTTCTATAAAATTGTAAATTTTCTCCGAATAAACTCAAATTTTCTCCACCTTTTCGTTTTTGACTTTTTATTCCTTCTGCGCTTCCGGTAGCCTTATCTTAGATTAGCATGGGTGTAAAGTCTATAAATTTTCTGTTGCTTTTGTGTATTTTCATGTAAACTTGCGGTTGCATTGCCCTAAAATAAGGGGTTTTCGCTTATTCATTATACAACAAAACCTTACTGCTTTAAAACTAAATTTTAGAAATACAAAAAATAATACCTAACTCATTTTCCACTTTTTCATATACTATAAAGACTATAAAAAGAAAAGATATGAAACAATATGGAAAATTATGTGATTTTATCAATAGAAACCCACTTATTTTTTGCCCGCATTATGAAAGAGCATGCTCTTTTTCTAGAAGCAGGATTTCCCTGTAAGGAGGAAGAATGGATAAAAAGAGCCGACTGGTTCCGGGAGCAGTTTGAAAATCTTCTTCGTGATACCTTAAGTATCAGTGACGGACGTATCAATCGTTGTGTCACCGAATCTAATGAGTTAGTAACAAAATTTACCATACCAGCCGAAAAAAGAACTGCTGATTTGAGCGGTGTTCCTATCGACAGCGAACTTTCTGCTGCTGCACAAAATCTCCGCCCTCTATCCGGCAGGCAAGACTTTCGCCGAATGGTTCCATTCGTTCACAGACTAAATGAGCGAGCTTTTCGCCTATTAAATGGTCTCATTGATTTTAAGGAAAACATTTTAAAAGAAGTAGGAAATTGCAAACTTTTCACTACAAATTATCCACTATTAATTAAACATATTTTGCGTGAAGCAAAGTTATATCGTGCTACCATAGAAGAATTAATGCAAAACAAGCATCCTTCCTACAAAAACTTACGAAAAACCTAGGACTTCTGGAATCAGATTATGATGGAACACGCCTTATTTATTCGAGGCTTATTGGACCCTTGTGAGGAACAGCTGATTGATACTGCCGATAACTTCTCCAAAGAATACTGTGAACTCTTAGAACAGGCACGATGTCAGGATACGGCTGCTACCGAATTAGCAGAACGTTCTCTGAAAGAAACTTTAAAATATCGTGAATTTAAAGAAGCCGGCACAGAAGGTATTTTAAACTGTAAAATTGATTCCATTATTTTACCTCTTCTTGCTGACCATGTACTTCGAGAAGCGAACCACTATATCCGTCTTTTGGAATGTGACAAACCTGTTTCCCATTCTTGTTAAATCTTCCTTCCCTTTTATGATAATACAATCATCATTTAATTTTATTCAATTGCTTGACTTTAGTACATTAGATTGATAGTATGGTAGCGTAGCATTTTATTACACTATTACTATTTTGGAAGGAAATTTTAATTATGAAAAAGATAATCGCACTTATGATGACATTATTCATGGCTTTTTCCATGACCGCCTGTGGAAATTCCGACAGCAAGGACGCTTCTTCTAATGCAGCTGGCAAAAGCGACTTGGAATATGTAAAAGACAAAGGAACTTTAGTTGTAGGTATTACTGACTTTGAACCAATGGATTACAAAGACGACAATGGAAACTGGATTGGTTTTGATGCTGATATGGCAACTGCTTTTGCAGAAAGTCTTGGTGTTAACGTTGAATTTGTAGAGATCGATTGGGATAACAAAATTCTGGAACTTGATGGAAAGACCATCGACTGTGTATGGAATGGAATGACTCTTACAGATGAGGTGAAAAGTTCTATGGAATGCTCTAAGGCATACTGCAACAATGCTCAGATTGTTGTTCTTCCAGCCGACAAAGCAGACCAGTACACAGATACCGATAGTCTTTCTGCACTTTCCTTTGCAGTAGAAGCTGGAAGTGCCGGAGAAGAACAGGCTAATTCACTTGGTTTAAATTATACTTCTGTAAAAGCTCAGTCTGATGCTGTTATGGAAGTAGCTGCCGGTACTTCCGATGCTGCTATCATTGATTCTCTCATGGCTGCCGCTATGGTTGGAGAGGGAACAAGCTATGCTGATTTAACCTATACACTTCAATTAAACAGTGAAGAGTATGGGGTTGGATTCCGTAAAGGTTCTGACCTTGCCGCTGCTCTTAATGACTTCTTTGCTTCCAGTTATGCAGACGGAAGCATGGAAAAATGTGCAGAAACTTATGGTGTTCAGGCTGCTATCGCAAAGCAGTAATTTATAACTATATTGTAATAGAAAGTAGGAAAACACATGGAACAGATTCTGGATCAGTTACCAATTGTTATAAAATCATTAAATATTGGTTTTCTACAAACACTAAGGCTTTTCTTTGTAACACTAATCGGAGCCTTTCCCCTTGGGTTAATCATTGCTTTTGGCTCTATGTCCCGATTTAAGCCTTTAAGTTACCTTACAAAAATTATTGTCTGAATCATCAGAGGAACTCCTCTGATGATTCAGCTTCTGATTATTTACTATTTCCCCGGTCTTGTATTACATAATCCAATCTGGGGTGGTGACGAAACAGGACGTTTTCTTGCTGCATCTGTGTCCTTTATTCTTAACTATGCCTGCTATTTTTCTGAAATTTACCGCGGTGGAATTCAGGGAGTTCCAGTGGGGCAGGAAGAAGCCGGACTTGTTCTTGGCATGACAAAACGTCAGATTTTCTTCAAGGTCACACTGCTTCAAATGATTAAACGTATTGTTCCACCAATGTCTAATGAAATTATTACTTTGGTAAAAGATACTTCCCTCGCCCGCATCATTGCTTTGCAGGAAATTATCTGGGCAGGTCAGGCATTCATGAAAGGCTCTCAGGGAATTTCCGGTGCTATCTGGCCCCTATTCTTTACCGCTATTTATTACCTTATCTTTAATGGTATTTTAACGGTTCTTCTTGGACAGTTAGAGAAAAAACTGAGTTATTTTGAATAGGAGGTACATACCATGGCAATTTTAGAAGTAGAACATATTCGTAAATCATTTGAACATACTGAAATATTAAAGGATATCAGCTTTTCTTTAGAAAAGGGACAAGTTGTTTCAATTATCGGCTCCTCTGGAAGCGGAAAAACAACATTGCTTCGCTGTTTAAACTTTTTGGAGCGACCGGATACCGGTATTATCCGTGCAAACGGTGAGACCTTATTTGATTCTGATAATCCTACTACACAGCAGGAATCGGAAATTCGCAAGAAGCGTCTCCATTTTGGCTTAGTTTTCCAATCTTTTCACCTGTTTCCCCAATATACCGCATTAGAAAATGTCATGTTGGCAAAACAACTTCTTGCAAAAGAACAACCGGATTACCGTGCAAGAAAAACAGAGATACTTGCTGAAATCAAAGAACAGGCAGAATCCTTATTGATTCAGATGGGATTGTCCCAGCGTATGAATAACTATCCACATCAACTTTCCGGCGGTCAATGTCAACGTGTAGCAATCGCGCGTGCACTTGCACTTCAGCCAGATATTCTTTGCTTTGACGAACCTACTTCGGCTCTGGACCCGGAATTGACCGGAGAAGTTTTGAAAGTAATAAGAGAGCTTGCCGACCAGAATACTACTATGATTATTGTAACCCATGAAATGGCATTTGCCCGTGATGTAGCAAATCATGTTATTTTTATGGATGACGGTCATATTTTAGAACAAGGTACTCCCACACAGATATTTGAACATCCGTCTGAGGAACGTACTCGTCAGTTCTTGTCACGCTTTACCCAAGGGTAATCTTTCATGACACCTCTGAGTCACGAAAGAGTCCAATAAGCGGGCGAACAACTTCTCTTAAAATAAGGTAAGTTGTTCGCCCGCTTGTTTATTTTCAAACTCTGCCATATATTGAAATAACGTATCTGCATCATAAATAATATGATGTTTTCTACATTCTTCCCTTAGGATTTGCAATAATTGTGCCTGTTTTGGCACCGGCAACTCATACGCATTTCCATATGTGTGTATATATCTTTCCTTCATTCTCGGAAAGTATTGATCCAACTTACGATAAAAATACTGCCTGTCTCCATCCCGCAATGTTACACCGATACCAAACTGCATGATACCGTATACCTTCGCTTCTATACAATATTTTAGGATTCCGCAGATATTTTCCTCTGTATCATTAATAAATGGCAAAATGGGAGTCATCCAACATATTGTAGGTATTCCCTCATCTCTTAAAATATTTAGTACTTCAGTTCGCCTCTTCGTAGTGCAAACATTGGGCTCTAATATTTTACACAAGTTCTCATCATATGTAGTAAGTGTCATCTGAACAACACATTTCGTCTTTTGATTAATCCGTTTTAACAAATCTAAATCTCGTAAAATCAAATCTGATTTTGTCTGAATTGCCAATCCAAATCCATATTCGTCTATCAATTCCAAACATCTTCTGGTCAGTTGCAATTTCTTTTCGGCGTGTAGATATGGGTCGCTCATAGCTCCCGTTCCTATCATACACTTATTTCTTTTTCTGCGAAGCGCCACTTCCAACAGCTCCGGAGCATTTTCCTTTACTGCAATATCCTCAAAGGCATGCTCCATCTGATAACAAGTACTTCTAGCATCACAATAAATGCAGCCGTGCGTACAGCCACGATAGAGATTCATTCCATTTTTAGGGGATAAAATTGATTTTGCCTGTATGGTATGCATGTGTTAGTGCTCCTTGTGATTTATTTTTTTAATTGTCACTATAAAATACACCTCAAAATGTTAAAATATTTTTTCCAACATTTGAGGTGTACTTCATTTCAACAACTCACTAGATTGCCTAAAAAATCATATTTCTAATTTGTAAAAATAGTCGGAGTATTTACTGCAAAACAATATGTTCTTGTGTCAGATAATCTTCCATCTGCTGTATATAATTCATAATGCACCCAATAGTTTCCTTTTTGCGGCTGCCATGTAATCCACTGTGCAGCATTTTTATCAGTCAGATAAATCCAACTCTTATTATCCAAATCATATATTTTAAACGAGTAAGTTTCTCCGCTTTGTTTCGAATATGAATCACACCCAAGCAAAATTTCATCTGAACTTTGATATCCTGCATAAGTTCCTGAAATCTGTGTATTACCTGCTGTATATGCAAAACATACTGTTGCCTGATCTTCACAACTTCCGTCCGGAGTACGCAACTCACAATGCAACCAATAATTTCCCTTTTCTGCTTTCCACGTTGCCCAATTGCTCTTACTCCAATCTGCAATCACTTCCCACTCTTTTGTGTCCAAATTGTAAGATAACCATCTAAATTCTGCACCTGCATTGTCTGTATCATATGCAACTCCTACATCAATAGTATCTTTCTTATAAATCCATGTCATCCCCTGTTGCTTTATGTATAAAGAACCTGAATTATTATTTTCTATTGTAAATCTTGTTTCTGTTCCTGTTACTTCCGGATTCACTGTAGATTTTGCAACTAATGTAAGTGCAGATGCATCTTCATCTTCTGCAACTTCTACTACTACCGGTTGATAGGAATGAATCTCATCCGGTGTGTATGGTGTACCATTTTCAATAAGCTTTGACTTACATTCTGTTCCATCTGTATTTGTCAGTTTCCAAGTAACGTCATTATCTGCCCCTGTTACCTCTGTTCCATCTGCGCGATATACCTTAGCAATATAACCAAGTGAAGTTCCTCTTACAAAATATTTATCCGAACCTATATGTGCCGGTAAAACATATGTGCAGACTTCAATGTAAGAAATTGGATTCTCTTCTGCCGCCTGTGTTGGTAATGTTGTTTGAAATCCCAAGCATAAAATCAAACTGAAAATAACTAATAGACTTTTTTTCATGAATTTCATCTTATTTCCTCCTTAATATCTACCGAATATAACAAAGTTACTATTTTATTTTTGTATTTCTTCTGTCACAGCGTCATCTACACTATCCTCATCTGCTCCCTTCTAATCTAGCTCAACTTACGTCGACAATGTTGCTAAATTTTCTTCCACAAATACAAAACTACTTTGCCCTACTAACATTGTCATAGAAATAATAACTTCTATCCACTTCTCTCAAAAATTTTTCACAACTTTCCTTTCTCCCTTTTCATTTGAATTATTTCTACGATTATTATTGTACCATAACCTCTTTTTTTCTTCTACAAATCACAATATTTTTTGAAAAAATTTCTATGAGAATTATTTCTTTTTACCACGCTATCATCATTTGAATGATAAGAAAAAATTAGAATGCGATTTGATGCTTTTGTACAATGACGTTTTAAGAAAAGCTCACTATCTAAAGAAAATTTCTACAAAATCTGTCAATATCCCAAATACTCCGAATAATGAACGAACTTCTATGATTAAATAAAAGAAACAGAAAATTCCTACATTTCAATGTTGAAAAAGTGTGCAACGGCTTAGCGTAGCTGGAGTAAATATATCTTGAATGCTTACAAGTATTCTCATATATCAAACGGCTTCAAATACAGTAATGGGGCGTGATTCAAAGAATCACGCCCCTACACTTGACATAGAGTCAAATGTTAAAATATTTTTTCCAACATTTGAGGTGTACTTCATTTCACCAACTCACTAGATTGCCTAAAAAATCATATTTCTAATTTGTAAAAATAGTCGGAGTATTTACTGCAAAACAATATGTTCTTGTGTCTGCAAGTCTTCCGTCTGGCGTATAGGACTCATAATGCACCCAATAGTTTCCCTGTTCAGGGGACCATGTTATCCAATTGGATGTATTTTTAGAATCTGTCAAATATACCCACTGTTTCGTATCCAAATTGTATATTTTGAACTGTAATGTTGCATCTGAATTGCCCGCTGTTACACCTAATAAAATTTTATCGGCATCCCAGCCTGCATAAGTTCCTGTGATTTGTGAATTTCCAGCTACATAATGAAAAGCCATTGTTTGAGAAGTAGTTGCCAACTTGTCTTCTGATCTCATACTGCAATGTAACCAATAATCACCATTTTCACCTTTCCAATCCACCCAGTTACTAGATGACCAATCCTGAATGGTTGTCCATTCATTCTTGGCAATATCATATACTTCCCACTTGAACTGTGGATTTGAATCCTGTGTATAATATGCAGATCCTACTGCTATTGAATCTCCCCTATACTCCCAGGTAAATCCCTTTAACTGTACATAATATCCATCTGGAAAATCAGATGCAATTCCCGCTCCCAAAGTATGATTTCCTACTGTTCCTGCTGGAAATGTATATTCCATAGTATTACCACTTTTATTCGTTCCTTCAACTAACTTTCCATCTACCTCAAATCCAACCACATCTTCTCCACCATATGTATTTGTCAAAGTATAGGTTGCTTGCTGCTCAGATGGATATGTATATACACCAATTGGTGTAACCGTTGCAGCATTACAAATAAATGTAGTATCTACTGTATAGGTACTCTCTTCCTTTGATGTGTCTTCTGCGAATACAAAACTACTTTGTCCTACCATTAACATTACAGAAATAATAATAGCTAATCCTTTTTTCATAATATTCTTCCCTTCTAATATCTTCCATAAATCACAAAATTACTATTTTCTGGATAAACAACCTCGTGACTTCCTTTTACCTCTGTCAAAATTCTTGGATATGCATACTTATGAAGTTCGTCTAATGTAACCCTTCCATCATTATTAGCATCTGCTTCCATATTTATTGCTGCACTTTTCGAATAATCCCACCCAAATGCTCTGCTCCAGTATTGAGTTGATATATTTATCATTGGATAACCATATGATTGTTCATATTTATTTGCAGCACATACAACTTTATATTTAGGTGTAGCCAACTCGCCACTATTTACCGAAATATCTTGAAAAGCATTTGTAAAAGCATCCATAGATACATTTATATCATCATCATTTATATCATTATCATTTATATCCTGTACACCTAACTCAATATCATTACTTTGAATCAAATTACCAGAATAACAACTTGTAACCATAATTACAACTGTTCCTTTAACGTACTGATCCAGCAAATTGCGCAATTCTTTCGGTGTATACCCTATGTTCTGTGAGTCCATATATATTGTTCCATCGCTTCCTCCATGACATGTAATATATATGTAGCTTACATCATTATCACTAGTTTCCTGAAATGCTGTCTTCACCTTTTGAGCAATTTGAGATTTTGTTCCGTTTCTTATATAATCTATACTACTATATTGCATCCCTCCAAAATTAGCCCATGCCAAGGCATTATACATATTATCAACATCTTTAAAAAATCTTGTGCCTGGATCCCGAGCCGTTGCACTTTGATTTCCTATCAAAAGAGCTCTTCGTACAATGGGAGAACAAGACACCGCAATTGTACGAGTATCTGCCAACCTTCCATCTATCGTATATAATTCATAATGTGCCCAATATGTTCCCGTTTTTGCATACCATGTTACCCACTGGTTTCCTCTATCTGAAACAGTTGACCACTGTTCTAAGTTTACATCATATATTCTAAATGTATACGTTAGCCCTACTGTACTTTCTGTTGAAGCGCATCCTAATAAAATAGATTGATCTCCATTGCCTGTATCTCCTGCATAAATTCCCGAAATTTGTGTATTTCCTGCTACATAATGAAATGTAATTGTACTAGTGCGCTCAATTGCTCCATCACTAGTTCTTGCTGTACAATGCAACCAATAATCTCCACAATCTGTCTTCCAACTTGCCCAATTTCCATAATTCCAATCAGCAATGGTAAACCATTGTCCTGTATTAACATTATACATTTCCCATTTGAACTGAACATATGGATCGTTTGTTGAGTAAGCAGTTCCCACATCGATATAATCAGATTGATAAACCCATGTCAAACCATCTAATGTAAGATAATAACCGGAACTTTCCTGTTCCAAGTTTTCCACTGCATTCTCTTCCTGTTCATCAATTGCTTCAATTGTTTCCGTCTGCTCTGACGGCATTTCTATCTGTTTTTGTGTTTCTTCTGCCACAGTGTCATCTACACTATCCTCATCTGCTCCCTTCTGCTCTAACTCAACTTGTGTTGATGATGCTGCTGAACTTTCTTCTGCGAATACCAAGCCATTATGCCCTACTAACATTGTCATGGAAATAATAACTGCTATCCACTTCTTCCAGAAATTTTTCACAACTTTCTTTCCTCCTTTTTCATTTGAATTATTTCTACAATATGTTATTATACCATAACCTCTTTTTCCCTTCTACAAATCACACTACCTTTCTGGGCAAAAATCTTGATATTTCATGCAAACTTTTCATAAAATAATTTGCATGAAATATCATGGTATTTTCTTTTTCTATATGATATAATGAATAATTTAATCGCTTTTCATTTCACCATATACCCCAATAGAAAAATAAGAAAGTGTTATACCTTGTAACACTCTACATTGCATAACACTTTCTTATTTTTGTACTCTATTCAACTTCTTCTGGCACATCTACTTTAATGCACAGTTCTTCTAACTGCTTTTCATCTACTACGTTTGGTGCTTCTGTCATCAGACAAGATGCATCTTTTACTTTCGGGAACGCGATTACATCACGAATGGAATCACACTGTAACATCAACATTACCATACGGTCTAAACCATATGCAAGTCCTGCATGAGGTGGTACACCATATTTGAATGCATCTAATAAGAAACCAAATTGCTCATGTGCACGTTCCTTAGTAAAGCCAAGTACCTCAAACATTTTTTCCTGAATATCATCCTGATGAATACGGACAGAACCTCCACCCATTTCTGTACCATTCAGTACAATATCATATGCCTTAGCACGAACTGCTCCTGGATCAGAATCAATCTTATCCCAATCTTCTTCCATTGGCATAGTAAATGGATGATGCATTGCCATAAAACGATTTTCTTCATCGGACCACTCTAATAATGGGAACTCTGTTACCCAAAGGAAGTTATACTTATTCTTATCCATTAAGCCAAGTTCACGACCAATTTCCAAACGAAGGGCACCTAATACATCCCAAACTACTTTGTTCTTATCTGCTGCAAATAACAATAAGTCACCAGGTTGTCCTTCCATTTTCTCTACTAATGCTTTTAATTCTTCTTCGGTCATGAATTTTGCAAAAGAAGACTTATAAGTTCCATCTTCATTTACTGCAAGATATGCTAAGCCTTTTGCGCCATAACCTTTTGCAAACTCTACCAGCTTGTCAATTTTCTTTCGTGGCATACTTCCCTGTCCTTTGGCATTGATACCACGAACAGAACCGCCATTTTCCAAAGCTCCGGTAAATACACCGAATCCACATCCTTTTACTACGTCAGATACATTTACCAATTCCATACCAAAACGTGTATCCGGCTTATCAGAACCAAAACGATCCATTGCTTCCTGCCAGGTCATTCTCTGAATTGGAAGCTGCACATCGATTCCGATTGCTTCTTTAAATACATATTGTAATAAACGTTCATTTACTTCAATCACGTCATCTACATCTACAAAGGAAAGCTCCATATCTGCCTGCGTAAATTCCGGCTGACGGTCTGCTCTTAAATCCTCATCACGGAAACATCTTGCAATCTGGAAGTAACGATCATAACCAGAACACATTAATAACTGTTTAAACAACTGTGGAGACTGTGGTAAGGCATAAAAACTTCCCGGATGTACACGGCTTGGTACTAAATAATCTCTTGCACCTTCCGGGGTAGATTTTGTCAGCATTGGTGTTTCAATCTCTAAAAATCCTTCTTTTTCCATAAACTTACGAAGTAACATGGAAACCTTGCTCTTCATCATAATATTCTTCTGAATATCTGGTCTTCTAAGGTCTAAGTAACGATAACGTAATCTCAATTCTTCCTTGGTCTGAGAATTTTCTTCGATTGGGAAAGGAGGAGTCTCAGACTCTGACAATACGCGAATATCTTCTGCAATTACTTCGATATCTCCTGTCTTTAAACTTTCATTGACAGCAGCTGCTCGCTTTTGTACGGTACCGGTTACTGCAATTACGAATTCACTTCTTAAAGTTCCTGCTTTTGCAAATCCTTCACTTCCTACTTTTGGTTCATCAAATACCAACTGTAAAATTCCGGAACGATCTCTTAAATCTATAAAAATCAGACTTCCTAAATTTCTTCTTTTCTGTACCCATCCCATAACGGTTACTTTTTCACCGATATTTGCATTGGATACTTCGGTACATCTGTGGGTTCTATGTAACCCTTTCATGGATTCTGCCATGACAAATTCCTCCTATATCACTCTAGCTTTTATTTTTTCACTTAATTATTCATTTTACCACACAGGTTCCATTCCGTCAAAATTAATTCGAAAATGATTCTAGTACAATTGTATAAGTAGTAGTTCTATTCGCATTTGCACTTTGGGTACATGGAATAAATAGTAATCCCTCGCCCTTCCATACACTACAATCCTCTTCCCCTACAGCAGTATACGGATATTCTTTATAAACATCTGCTTCTCCATTATCTGATTCTTCCCTTACATAATAATTATTTTCTTCTATTCCTAACTTATCCATATCGAGAATTAACATATATCTAGGAGAATTCATGCTACAACACGTAATCGAAATTTCTTTTCCATTATGTTCCACACTTCCATGAATTGGTGTTTTTACATCATCTGTTGTATCAAACAAATAAATTCCCTCTTCTAGCATTTGTGCTTCAATGCTATGTAACTGGCTTGCTTTTGTCTCCTCGGATTCCCCTTGTGATACTTCACCTTGTACTTCCGCTATATTCTGATACATATTCTGTTGTTGCTCTATTACTTCAGTGGCGTCAAAATCTTTTGATGTGTACCATGTGGTAACAAAAGGTATATTTCTCGGTGCCTCACTCTCGACTTGATATCCGGTTCTGGTCAAATACCACTTTTCCATATGTTCATTCGTTACCACCGCCTGTTCCATACTCTCATAATAACTTTGCGGTAATGCCGCTGCTAGAATTTTTATTCCATATGTCTCTTCTATATTTTTAACAGCTTGACAGAATTCTTCTCCATAACTGTTCTGTGGATTTTCCAATCTCTGTCTTACATCTGCCACGCCCTTGTCTGGAAACCAGAACGCACAGCGTCCGTTAATGTGTTCTCCCACTGAATCTAACATTTTATACGAAGCATGCTTATCCATTTGTATCCACTTTTCCCGCACCGATTTTTCCTGTTCAAAAAATGTTTTTATATCTCCATTGTATTTTGTACTATAAACACTCTCTGTTTCATTAAGTCGTTCCGAAAAATACTTTGGGTCTGATGAAGATAAAAAAATCATCCCTTTCTCTGTTCCTAAATTGTTCACTAGCTCTTGCTGTAATCCTGCTGTAATCTCTTCCTGCTGAAAATTATCAAGCTGTAGCACAGTTCGCTCAGATACATTTTTATAACTTAAATAATAAACTACCTTTCTGGTATCCGTTTTTAATTGTGCCTTATAAATTTTCAGTTCTCCCTTGTAACCGTAGATATCACTGATACTCAGCTTTTCTACCTGAAAATCTTCTTTCGAATAGCGATTTTCTCCATACTTTTCATTTAAATTTGCTACAATTTCCTTTGTTGGTTTTTCCATTCCTGTCATGAAATACCTTCCAATACAAAGCCCTAATAAAATAAGCGCAAACACAACCGCAATTCGTTTTTTTCTTATTTTTATCTTTCCTCTGGCAATCTCAAGATACTGTTCTTTTTCCCTACAAATTGTTTTCGCTCTTCGTACCCTGGATACCTTATCCAGCTTCATAGCACTTGCCAACTGTTCTTCTAACATCTCCATTTGTTTCACAACATAATGGATTGTTTTCTTATCCATTTCACATTCTATCAGTACATCAAAAAATTTCTTCCAAAATTCTTCTATCTGACAGTAATGCACAAAATCCGGGTCTTCTAAAAATTTCTTCCACTGTGCAAACGATTGCTTTTTCAGGCATTTCGCCAATTCATCTAATTTTTTCTCATATGCCAGCTTCAATTGTTGCTTTTTTTGTTCCCCTTGCGCTTCTAATTCTCCGAAAATCTTATTTAACTCATCTTCTTTATTCACATTTTCTTTTGTGGATTCCTTTGATTTTGAGATTTTCTCTGCGTCCTCTTGCTTGTCTAGTGTTTCCTCACTTTTCGGCAATTCTGCTTTCATATTCGATTGTTGTATTGGTTCCACGGAAAATCTATAATAATCATAGCTTTCCGTTCCCTTTGCATACCTGATTGCCTCATCATATGCATCATGCAACTTTTTCCACAACTCCGGTTCTTCTTCCGGATGACAACTTTTCACTTTAGCCGCATAAGCCTTTTTAATTGCTCTTATGTCTTTTGTTGGTTCAATTCCTAGTATTTCAAAAATGCTCTCTATTCTTCCCACTTATTTTCTCCCTTAACTTGTATAATAAGTTCCTTTCCAATCTTCATATTCTTGCCATGTTTCTTTTTCTTCCTGTGTAGCTTGTGTACTGCTTTCCTCGTACCACTGCACAAAATCATTGACTTTTTCCCACGGTTCTTGTACTGACTGAAGATATTGCTCTATACTATCTAAATATGTTGTTAACTGTTTTGCCCAACGTTGGATTTGAATTTCATCTTGTTTTCCCAATAGGAACGTAAAATATTTCATTTTCCCTTCAATATCTTCTCGCATATATCCTACCGTTTCGGTATAGAGTTTTGCTCCTCTTGCTAACAACAACTGATTTTCTTCCTTATCCCGTGGATGTATCTTCAACTTTTCCAATGCCTTCATTCTCTTTTGAAGTTCTCCTTCAGACATATTATTTTCTTTATTTAAAATAACAAGCTGTTTCTTCTCTTTCGTGGAATTTACCTTTACATCTACTATAAGAATTCCATTAATGTCGTATGTATAACGTACTGTAATACTTTCTTCTCCCTTTGGTGCCTTTGGAACATTTACTTTAAGTTTTCCTAACAAAATATTATTCTTTGCATACATTTCTTCCCCTTGGTACACCTCAACCTCCACTCTTTCCTGATTATCATATACCGTGCAAAGAATTGCTTCCCTACTTGCCGGAAGTGCTGTATTGCGTTCAATTATAATTTTATTTAAAGGATTTTCCTCATCTCCCACATTATGTACACCTGTTCCTAAGGAAAATGGACAAATATCCGTCAACAACATGTCTCTTACATCTTCATTTCGTTCTTTGATTCCTGCATAAGTTCCAACTCCCAATGCAATCATGTAATCTGGATTTATGGTATATATCTGTCTACCTTCCATCAAATGTTCCATATATTTTTGTACAATTGGCATTTTGCAAGAGCCACCAACTAACACCACTTTTTGTATTTCGTCAATACTGGTTTTTCCATCCATCAAAACATGCTGAACCGGTTCTGACATCCGATAAAATAATTCCTGGGAAATTTGTATTAATTTCTTTCTGGACAACTCCATGCTTCCACTAATATTTTCCATATTTACAAGCATATGGCAGTTTTCCTGCCCTGTTAACGCAATTTTGGCATTAATAGCACTTTCTAATATAACTGCCTTTTTTTCTCCATCTAAGGTTTCCCAATTCAATTGGTTTTCTTTACAATATTCCTTAGCAATTACAAGATCAAAGTCACTGCCTCCCAAGTGATTATCACCACTAACTGCTAATATTTCTATTATATTATCAAAACAATCTACTAAAGAAACATCTAATGTTCCTCCACCAAAATCAAATACCAGCATCAATGCATCTTCTTCCTGATTCTGCTTTTGACATGCTAATGCTGCTGCAGATGGTTCATTAATAATACGCTCTACCTTAAAACCAGCTAACTCCCCTGCATTTTTTGTGGCACTTCTCGCCATATCGTTAAAATATGCAGGTACACTAATAACAGCCTCTTCTACCGGCTCTCCCAGATACGCTTCCGCATCTTCTTTTAATTTTCTCAATACTAATGCTGACAATTCCTCCGGGCGATATTCCTTTCCTGCCAGTTTATAGCGTTTACTGGTTCCCATAAATCGTTTAAATACAGAGGCTGTATCCTTGGGATGAGTCACCATTCTTTCCTTTGCAACTTTTCCAACATAAAAAGTTCCATCTGCTTCCATGCTTACAATACTTGGTGTCAAATACTCACCAAATGAATTGGGAATTAATTGTGCATGCCCATCTTCCCACACTGCTGCAAGACTATTCGTTGTTCCTAAATCAATACCGATGATTCTGCTCATAGTATTACCCCTTTCTAATTTATTCTTTCCTATTGCATAAAAAGTGGCATCAATCTATCCTGCTTATGGCAAAAGCCTAAATTGACACCACAATTTTTCTATTATTTATTTAAAAAATTCCACAAACTCTGTATAGCCCTCTTTGGTAAGCTGTTCTTTTTGGAACTTCTTATTCTTATTCATGCGTACTACTAATACCTGTACACCATTCTTTCTTTCTTCCTGTGCCTGTCCGATTACATCACAAAGCTTCTCTCCCGGATATCCTTTTTCGATTAAGTAAGCCTTCTTCTGTGCCTGTCCCGGAATCTGGAAACCACTTTCTAAAAGTAACAACACAATTCGCTCAAATCCAATGGAAAATCCACACGCCGGAACGTCTTTTCCGGTAAAGTTTCCAATCATCTTGTCGTAACGTCCACCGCCACCGCAGCTTCCACCAAACTCCGGCATAGCAATTTCAAAAATTGTTCCGGTATAATAAGACATTCCACGAACCAATGTAGGATCAAATACAAGTTCAAAATCTGCGGTTTTCGTAGCAGTTACACTTGTTACTATTTCCTGTAAATTCTGTTCTACCTCTGGTTCTAAGAATCCTTCTAACTCTTTTGCTAAGTATGCAATTCCATTTTCTGCATCTTCTACTCCCTTAAATAAATTAAGGTATTTATCAATAGATTCCTTGGCAAATCCTTCTTTTTCCAATTCTTCTGCCACGCCCTCTATTCCGATTTTATCCATCTTGTCTAAAATAATAAATACGGTATCATAAGATTCTTCTGAAAATCCACTATAAGCTGCCATTGCTTTCAGAATTCTTCTCTCATTGATACGAATTTGGAAATTTTTGAAACCTAACTTTCCAAGTGTGGTTGTAGTTGCAAGAATCAATTCAATTTCTGCCAAATTACTTGGTTCCCCTAAAATATCAATATCGCACTGCATAAACTGGCGATAACGTCCTCTCTGTGGACGGTCTGCACGCCATACATTTCCCATCTGTAATGCCTTAAAAGGAGAAGGTAAGTTATTTGCATTGTTAGAATAAAATCTCGACAATGGAAGTGTTAAATCATAACGCATTCCAAAATCTACTACATCTGCTTCTTCCTTCGCAGTCTCTAAATTTAACTTTTCTCCTCTTTTTAATACTTTAAAAATAAGTTTTTCATTTTCTCCACCTTGTTTACTGCTTAAGTTTGAGATATTTTCCATACAAGGTGTCTCAATCTGTGTAAACCCAAAACTACGATATGTTTCTTTGATTACACTCATTACATAATCTCTTATTTGCATTTCCTCCGGTAAAATATCCTTCATTCCATTTACCGGCTTTTTTGCTAATGCCATAACTTTTCCTCCACTTTCTAATTTCATGTATAACTTTTTCATGTATGTTATTTCATATATACTATATTCATTACACTATCTTATTATAATTTTTTCATATACGTTATTTTATACATGCCTTTATTTCATATACAAGGCAAAACTCTCACGTTTTCTTTCAATCATTTCATCAATACGCTCTAAATAATTCTTGATGTCTTTTACGTTTTCTACACGTTCAATCCGTTTTCCATGGTCAAATACATACTTTGTGGATGCTCCTGCACCAAGTGCCATTATAGACTGTTTTTCCTCCATAATCAAGATATTATAAATTCCTGCTTTTCCCGGCTTAGCATATCCCACATTTTCAAAATTACCAGCCATATTTTTCTGTCGATAAAGGTAATAGGGCTCCATTCCCATTGTTTTCGCATATTGCGCCGTTAAATCTATGGTTTCCCAGCTATTATAAATATGCATATCTGCATGTTCATCCCGGAACATACGAAGTCTTGCTGCACGTTTGATTGCAAGGGAATGTACTGTCAGATTATCCGGATCTAACTCTTTTATTTTCTCCATGGTATTTTTTACATCTGAAAGCTTTTCCTCCGGAAGTCCCACAATTAAATCCATATTAATATTGTCAAATCCTAACTTTCTTGCCAACTGAAAACTCTCAATGGTTTGCTGTACTGTATGATGTCTGCCGATAAAGTCCAGTGTTTCCTGCTTCATGGTCTGTGGATTAATGGAAATTCTTGAAATATCATGTTTTCTAAGTACTGCCAGCTTTTCTTCTGTAATGCTGTCCGGTCTCCCTGCTTCTACGGTATATTCCAAAAGTCCCGAAAAGTCAAAACTTTCTTCTACCTTTGTCAGCAATCTGTCCAACTGCTGGGCTGTCAGTGTAGTCGGCGTTCCTCCTCCAATATAAATGGTATTTAACACCCTGTCTTTACACGCCTCTGCGGTAAAATCAATTTCCTTTTCTAACGCATCTAAGTATGCATCTGCCTGATTCTTCCATATTCCAATCGGAGAAGATGAAAAAGAACAATACAAACAGATACTTGGACAAAATGGAATTCCTATATAAAGACTATATCCCTTTTCGTAATCTATTTTCTTCAAAAGTTCTAATTCCCTTTTTGCAATATCAATGCTCAGGCTCGTCTTTTCCTCTGATGCATAATATGTTTCTTTCATATATTGATGTATCTCAGCTTCCGTTTTTCCTTCTTCTAGCATTGCCATGGGAATCTTTGTCGGACGAATCCCGGTTAATGTTCCCCATGGTAACTTTTTTTTAGTATATTTTACAAGCATTTGGTACAAGGTCTGTTTTAATTTATTTTTCGTTTCTTTTCGATTCGAAAAATCAACCAAAACCTCCGCCTGCGCCTGTTGTTTCTTTTCTCCTGCTTCGATTTTCCAAATTTCAAAATGGATTTTATCTGTAGACTCCTGTGATTGTTCTTTTTCCTGAGCAGGTACAGCTTTTTCATTGCTACCTGCATAAATATAAGAAACCTCCATATGAAACAGAGGTGTTCTTTCTTCTTCTAATTCTTTTATTTTTTCTGTATCTGCAAATACTTTTACATCCTCTTTATCATAAAATGCTTTTACCAGAGAATGAATATCGTACTCAAAATTTGCTTCACTTAACTGAACGGTTATCATAAAACTTCTCTTTTCCTAAAACTTCTATACAAATGGGTTGTACATCTTTTCTGTTCCTATGGTAGTCTGAGACATATGTCCCGGATATACTCTTACGTCCTCTGGTAGACACAAAAGTTTTTCACGAACAGAACGAATTAAGCCGGACGCACTTCCTCCCGGAAAATCTGTTCTTCCAACTGATTCGCAAAACAGCGTATCTCCGCTAAATAAGATCTTCTGTTCTTCAAAATAGTAACAACAGCCTCCCGGTGTATGTCCCGGTGTAAACAATACCTTTATCTTACATCCGATTAATTCTAATACTTCATCATCTTTCAAAAATACATCTGCGTGAAATACCTTTGGCGTTCCAAATGCCCCTGTCAGATTAATACGGGCATCCGCAAGTGTTTCTTTTTCTGCCTCATGAACATAGATTTTTATGCCATACTTTTTTGCAAGCTCTTCTGCTGCACTGGCATGGTCTAAATGTCCATGCGTTAGTAAAATAGCCATTGGCTTTAACTGTTCCTTGTCGATATTGGAAGCAAGCATAGGGGCATTATCTCCCGGATCTACAATTAACATTTCCTTTGTATCTTCATTTGTTACAAAATAGCAATTTGTTCCAAAATCACTTACTACATAACTTTTTACTTTTATTTCTGCCATGCATTAACCTCTTGTTCTTTCTATATCAATGACACTTTCTACCTGACGAATTTTTTCTACCAATGAATTTAATTCTTCTTTTCCCTTGGTTCCGAATGCCAGCGTTATAGTTGCAATTCCCTGTTTACTTGTGGAAGAATGGATTGCATTAATATCAATCTGGCGTTCTGTAAATATCTTTGCAATATCTACCAAAAGTCCGGTACGGTTGTTTCCATATATCTTAATTTCTGCCATGTAACGGCTGTTCTGACCTTCCGTTGTCTGCCACTCAGCTTCAATGAGTCGCGCTCTATCCATATCGGAAAGATTAATGATATTAATACAATCTGTTCTGTGAATGGAAATTCCACGTCCTCTGGTAACAAATCCGACAATTTCGTCTCCCGGCACAGGTGCACAACAACGAGAAAAACGAACTGCCATATCATCAATTCCCTTGACCACAATTCCACTCTTTGACTTGCCACGTTTTCCCTTTTGATTTTCCTCTGCCGGTCCTGCTACAGCACTTCCACTACCTACATTTTCCAGAATATCTTCATCTGTGACTTCCTTCTTATGGTCTAACTGGTAGTATTCCAACATTTTATTGATAATCTGACCTTCTTTTAATCCTCCGTGTCCTATGGCAGCCAATGCAGATTCCCAATCACGGAATCCATATTTTCGCATAATACGGCTTTGATACTTCGGTTGATTTAATTCCGGCCAATTAATTCCCTTTGATTTACAATACTGGGTAATAACTTCTTTTCCTTTGGAAATATTTTCTTCCTTAAATTCACTACGGAACCACTGGTTAATCTTATTTTTTGCCTGAGTACTTTTTACGATATTTAACCAGTCTCTGCTTGGTCCCTTGGAATTCTGGGAAGTTAATATCTCAACTCTGTCACCATTTTGAATTACATAGTCGATATTTACCAGCTTACCATTTACCTTGGCACCAATCATTTTATTACCAACTGCGGAATGAATACTATACGCAAAGTCAATGGGATTGGACCCATTTGGCAGATTCTTTACATCTCCGGATGGAGTAAAGCAAAATACAGTGTCCGAGAACAAGTCCAAATCACTTTTCAAAAGGCTCATAAATTCCTTGTTATCTGACATATCACGCTGCCATTCCAATATCTGACGCAGCCAGCTTAACTTTTCTTCTTCTGACTTTGTGGTAGAAACCACTCCACCGTTATTTGCCGCTTCCTTATACTTCCAATGGGCAGCAATACCATATTCCGCAGTACGATGCATTTCTACTGTACGAATCTGTATTTCAAATGGCTGTCCGGTTGGTCCAATCAAAGTAGTATGAAGTGACTGGTACATGTTTGGCTTTGGCATAGCAATATAATCCTTGAAACGCCCCGGAATCGGCTTATACATTTCATGGATCACACCTAATGCCGCATAACAGTCCTTTACAGAATTTACAATAATACGAATCGCAAACAAATCATATATCTGGTCGATAGTCTTATCCTGATTTACCATTTTCTTGTAAATACTGAAAAAGTGTTTTGCACGACCATCTATTTTTGCTTCAATTCCCGCTCTTTCAATATGCTGTTTTACTTCCTCTACTAAACGTTCAATATATTCTTCTCGTACATTTTTACGAATAGCAACTTTTTCCACCAAGTCATAATATGCCTCAGGCTCTAAATATTTTAAAGACAAATCGTCTAATTCAATCTTAATTTTAGAAATACCAAGACGCTGTGCAATTGGCGCATAAATGTCCATCGTCTCTCTTGCCTTTTCTTTTTGCTTTTCAGGCTTCATATACTTCAGAGTACGCATATTATGCAGACGGTCTGCCAATTTAATTAAAATAACACGAATATCTTTTGCCATGGCAAGAAACATTTTACGAAGATTTTCTGCCTGTACTTCTACCTTGTCCGCATCATAAGACAACTGACCTAATTTGGTAACTCCATCTACCAAAAGTGCCACTTCTTCGCCAAATTCTGCTGCTATTTCTTCCTCGGTCATTACAGTATCTTCGACTACATCATGGAGAATACCTGCTACAATTGTCTCCTTATCCAACTCTAATTCAGCCAGAATAATGGCAACACAAAGAGGATGAATAATATACGCTTCACCTGATTTTCGCACCTGTCCTTTATGGGCAGCATCTGCTGTCTTATATGCTTTTTCAATCAACGAAATATCCGCTGAGGGATGATATTTCGTTACACTTGCAATCAACTCACTATATAAACTCTCCGGACTTACAAACTCCTTTGTTGGTTTAATATGTTCTGTCTGCATTGCAATTTCTTCTTGTTCTTCTAACTGAATCTTATTCTTGTCTTCCATCTGCACTTCTCCATCGCACTTTCTCGTCTTACTCTATGGTTTTTCTTATTAATACTAAATTATAAGTAATTTTGTCTAAAATTGCAATGTTTTCGTGTATCTTTGCATTGTCTTTTCCTGAATTTCTACTTCTTCCTTCCATGTAAAATCCAGCTTTTCTACCACATGCACGGATTTTACATTCTCCTTTTGTATGAGACAATTTATCATTTCAAATTCGGTTGCCTCTGCTGCATACTGCAAAATTCCGTCACACACTTCGGTTGCATAGCCCTGATTTTGATAGTTTTTTCCTATCATATATCCCATTTCCAAAGCCGGTTCTCCATGTAAGTCTATATTGTTGAGCCCTGCTCTTCCCATTATTTTTCCTGTTCCTTTTTCTATTACAAGCCACATGCCATAACCATAAAAACGATACATATTGTTAATATAAGCTTTGGTATATTCTTCCTCTTTTTCCCGGTCTTCATACAATCCTTCCATATATTGTGTAATTTCAGGGTCCTGATATAAACGATATAAATCATCTAAATCCTCCAGTGTCATCTCACGAAGAAAGCATCGGTCGGTTTCAATGACTGTCCATGGAATCCCATGTTGTCTTTGATATATTCGTTCCAAAAAGAAAAAATCCACCTCATCAAATCCTTCTACCAACACCTCTGCCTGAGATAACTCCTGTTTTCCACAAACAGGATTGAGATATCCAATGCTTGCAACGTTCATATTCTGTATGATTCCCAACGTTTTATCTGTGGCTGCTATCATCAAACAATTTTCTTCCTTTAAATTATGAAGTTCTAAAATCACCTTCAGCTTTTCCGGCGTATCTGCCTGAAACATATCTATGTTTATAATTTGTACATTATACCGATATAAACCATCTAACAATTCCGTAAGCCCGTCTTCCATTACAAAACGCTCTATATCCTCTTCTTTTGCTATATTTAGCTCTTGCAAAGAAATAATCAGTCCCGAAAGTTCCATTTTTTCATCCCTTCATTTTTTACTTATATACTACAAAAAGTACCCTTTGCGAGTTTCTCAAATTATAACCATCGGGTTTATTTCTGTCAACATACCCCTATATTTTTTTGTAAATGCATAAAAAAAATCAATTAGTTTTTATTGATTTTATTACCTATTTATGTATAATATTTTAATAAGGGAAGTAGAGATACTTCAATTTTATTGCATGGATATCGTAAACATCTGTATTTTCAGGTGATTATCATATTTACAATTATAAGGAAAAGAGGTTAAATGTAAGATGGCAAAAATCGATTTAAGCAAGTATGGCATTTCTGGAACTACTGAAGTTGTGTACAACCCTTCTTATGAAATGTTATTCGAAGAAGAAACAAAACCTGAATTAGAAGGCTTTGAAAAAGGACAAGTAAGTGAATTAGGTGCAGTTAATGTAATGACTGGTATCTACACTGGTCGTTCACCTAAAGACAAATTTATCGTTGTAGACGAAAATTCAAAAGATACTGTATGGTGGACTTCTGATGAATACAAAAACGACAACCATCCTGCTACTCAGGAAGCTTGGAAGGCAGTAAAAGACATCGCAATTAAAGAACTTTCTAACAAGAGACTTTTCGTTGTAGATGCTTTCTGTGGTGCAAACAAAGATACTCGTATGGCAATCCGTTTTATCGTTGAAGTAGCATGGCAGGCTCACTTTGTTACAAATATGTTCATCAAACCTACCGAAGAAGAGCTTAAAGATTTTGAGCCAGATTTCGTTGTTTACAATGCTTCCAAAGCAAAAGTTGAAAACTACAAAGAATTAGGTTTGAACTCTGAAACTGCTGTAATGTTCAACATTACAAGCAAAGAACAGGTTATCGTTAATACATGGTACGGCGGAGAAATGAAGAAAGGTATGTTCTCTATGATGAACTACTTCTTACCATTAAAGGGTATGGCTTCTATGCACTGCTCTGCAAACACAGATTTAAATGGTGAGAACACAGCTATCTTCTTCGGACTTTCCGGAACAGGTAAAACAACACTTTCTACTGATTCAAAGCGTCTCTTAATCGGTGATGATGAACACGGTTGGGATGACAACGGTGTATTCAACTTTGAAGGTGGATGCTACGCAAAAGTTATCAATTTGGACAAAGATTCTGAACCAGATATCTACAATGCAATCAAACGTAATGCACTTCTTGAAAATGTAACTTTAGATGCAAACGGAAAGATTGATTTTGCTGATAAGAGCGTAACAGAAAATACTCGTGTATCTTATCCAATCGATCATATTAAAAATATTGTTCGTCCAATTTCCTCTGCACCAGCAGCTAAGAACGTAATCTTCTTGTCCGCAGATGCATTCGGTGTATTACCACCTGTATCTATTTTGACACCAGAGCAGACACAGTACTACTTCTTATCTGGATTCACAGCAAAACTTGCTGGTACAGAACGTGGTATCACAGAACCTACACCAACTTTCTCTGCATGCTTCGGTCAGGCATTCTTGGAATTACATCCTACAAAATATGCAGAAGAACTTGTTAAGAAAATGCAAAAGAGCGGTGCTAAGGCATACTTAGTAAATACCGGATGGAACGGAACCGGAAAACGTATCTCCATCAAAGATACTCGTGGTATCATCGATGCTATCTTAAATGGTAATATCTTAAACGCACCTACAAAGAAGATTCCATTCTTCAACTTTGAAGTTCCTACTGAACTTACAGGTGTAGATACTAATATCCTTGATCCTAGAGATACATATGCAGATGTTTCTGAATGGGAAACAAAGGCAAAAGACTTAGCTGACAGATTCATCAAGAACTTTGCAAAATATGAAGGAAATGAAGCAGGAAAAGCTTTAGTTTCTGCTGGTCCTCAGAAATAATTCTGATATTTCAGAAAGTATTTACAAAAAGGAGTTGCAATTATGCAACTCCTTTTTAGTACTCTTTTCCTAATATTCAAGTTCTTATTTGCTCTTTTGCTAATAATATGTTAAACTTTTTCTTGTACTTAAATATTCAGTTATAGAAAGGAGTTAGTTATTATGGAGTATAACAACCAGAACAACTACAACACAACACCGTCATATAACTATGACACTGACACAAACACACAGCAACAGCAAGGATTAAAAGCTATTTTATGTGAAGAGGTAGTTCTTAAATCTTTCCTTTTCATGGTAGGTGCACTGTTAATTACAGCATGTGCTGCATTAACAATTTCACCATATGCTGCACTTCGCTTACTTAGTGGCGGTTCTTTTTACGTTATTGTCGCAGCAGAACTTGGTATTGTAATCGCATCTAACTTTGCATTACGCAAAAATAATGCTATCTTAGCCGGTATATTATTTACCGCCTATTCCTATTTGACAGGTGTAACACTTTCCATTATTTTCATGGTATACACCACAGCTTCTATTGTTACTATTTTCTTAACAACCGCAGCTATTTTTGCTATTATGGCAGTATACGGACTTGTTACAAAAACAGATTTGTCCAGAGTGGGAAATATTTTACTCATGGCATTAATCGGTATTATTATTATCAGCTTTGTAAATATCTTTCTCTTACATAGCAGTATGCTTGATACCGCAATCAGTGCCATCGGCGTTTTAATCTTCGTTGGTTTAACTGCTTACGATACACAGAAAATCAAGCGTATGGTTGCTGTTTCTAACAGCCAGAATGTGAATTCCTTAGCTCTCTTTGGTGCTTTTGAATTATACCTTGACTTTATCAATCTGTTCTTAAAATTGTTAAGTCTGCTTGGTAAGAGAAAATAAAAATAAGAATAACGAATAAGCCCTCATATGAGAAACGTTTACTTAACCTTTCTCATATGAGGGTTCTTTTTATATCTTTGATCTTCTATGCCAACAAAGAATATTCCTCCATATTCCATATCTGATCTACTACATCCTGGTAAAATTCCGGTTCATGGCACACCAACAAAATAGCTCCTTTATATTCCTTGAGTGCTCGCTTCAACTCCTCTTTTGCATCCACATCCAAGTGGTTCGTTGGCTCGTCTAACAATAACACATTTGTCTCCACATTTAACAGCTTGCATAACCTTACCTTTGCCTGCTCGCCTCCGCTTAACACCTTGACTTTACTCTCAATATGCTTTGTAGTAAGTCCGCACTTTGCCAAGGCTGAACGCACTTCATATTGATTATAGGATGGGAAAGTCTCCCAAATCTCTTCAATACAACTATTTTCACTGGCTGGCATTTCCTGTTCAAAATATCCCGGATATAAATAGTCTCCTAATTGTGCCTTTCCCGATAATGCCGGAATAATTCCAAGAACACTCTTTAAGAACGTGGACTTTCCAATTCCATTGGTTCCTACAATCGCAATCTTCTCTCCCCGTTCCATTCGCAGATTCATTGGTTTTGACAATGGTCTGTCCTTTTCATAGCCAATCACAAGATCTGTAGTTTCAAAAATAACCTTTCCGGCAGCTCGTGCGTTTTTAAAGAAAAACTCCGGCTTTGGACGTTCTGCTGCTAATTCTATTACATCCATTTTATCTAATTTCTTCTGTCTGGACATTGCCATATTTCTGGTTGCTACTCTTGCCTTGTTTCGTGCTACGAAATCTTTCAAATCTTCGATTTCTTTCTGCTGTTTTCGATAAGCTGCTTCCATTTGTGCTTTTTTCATGGCATACACTTCCTGGAACTTATCATAGTCTCCTACATAACGAGTCAACTCCTGATTTTCCATATGATAAATAATATTTACCACACTGTTTAAAAATGGAATATCATGAGAAATCAAAATAAATGCATTCTCATAATCCAACAAATAACGCTTCAACCACTCAATATGATTTTCATCTAAATAGTTGGTAGGCTCGTCCAATAACAAAATATCCGGCTTTTCTAATAATAATTTTGCCAATAGAACTTTGGTTCTTTGTCCACCACTTAACTCCGTGACATCTGTATCAAGTCCCAAGTCCATTACTCCTAAGGCTCTTGCAACTTCTTCCACCTTGGTATCTATAATATAAAAGTCATGTTGCTCTAACAGTTCCTGCATGGTTCCTGTTTCTTCTAATAAACGATTCATCTCCTCCTCGTCTACTTCACCCATTTTCGCAAACATACTGTTCATTTCCGCTTCCATATCATATAAGAAAGAAAAGGCACTGCGCAAAACATCTCCAATGGTCATTCCCTTTTCCAATACCGTATGCTGATCTAAATATCCCGCACGAACATTTTTTGCCCACTCTACTTTTCCTTCATCCGGTTGCAACTTTCCTGTTACAATATTCATAAAGGTAGATTTTCCTTCTCCATTGGCTCCTACTAAGCCAATATGCTCTCCCTTTAGCAATCGAAAGGATACATCATTAAAAATTGCTCTGTCTCCAAATCCATGGGTTAAATTCTTTACATCTAAAATCATATTGTTTCCTCATTTTCATCCTTATTGTTATGTTCTTTATTGTACAGGGTATCCGTTTTCTTTTCAACCATTGATTTATTTCCTGCATTTATATAAGTTTTTGAAATTTTTCTTGCATTTTTAATTTTTTATACTTTTTTAATTATTTATATTTTTTCTGCAATAGCTACACTTTGGGACTTTACTGTGAAAAATTATGTTTTTTGTTTGTTTATTATTGAAAAAAGATTTACACAAGTATATAATTGGATAGAGAAAAGAATAAGTCTGGGATTTTGCAATGGAATGTATTCGTATCAGAAGGTTCTGCTGCTTCGCAGTAAGAACAAATTGCCCTAAAATTGCACTCGGAAAACGAGTTTTCCAGATGCAATTTTGAGGCAATGTCCTCCTAGCGCACACGCGCTGGGAGCTTCTGATACTAGTCTATTCCATTGCAAAATCCCCACTAAATCAAGGAGCACATTATGGATCAATTAATCATACCAAAGAATTATCATTCAGAATTGGACTTACATGACACACAGATTGCCATTAAGACCGTAAAAGACTTTTTCCAAAACCTACTTTCTTTACGTTTAAACTTACAGCGTGTATCTGCTCCACTGTTTGTTGACCCGGAATCTGGTTTAAATGACAACTTAAACGGCGTTGAACGCCCAGTTACTTTTGGCATTAAAGAACAAAATGAAAAGCCGGCTGAAATTGTTCATTCTTTAGCAAAATGGAAACGTTATGCATTGAAAAAATATGGTTTTTCAATGAGTGAAGGACTTTACACCGACATGAACGCTATCCGTCGTGATGAAGACACGGATAATACCCATTCTATTTTTGTAGACCAGTGGGATTGGGAAAAAATCATTTCCAAGAAAGATAGAAACTTAGACTACTTAAAAGAAACCGTTCGTACTGTATACAAGGTTTTACGCAAAACGGAAAAGTATATGGCTATCCAATACGACTACATAGAGGAAATTCTTCCACACGATGTTTTCTTTGTTACTACACAGGAATTGGAAGATATGTTCCCTGATTATACTCCAAAGGAACGTGAATACTATATTACTCAGGCAAAGGGTGCCGTATGTATTTTACAGATTGGTAACACTTTAGAATCAGGTGAGCCTCACGATGGCCGTGCTCCAGACTATGATGATTGGTCTTTAAATGCAGATATTGTTGTATACTATCCACTTCTTGACGTAGCTTTAGAACTCTCTTCTATGGGAATTCGTGTAGATAAAAAAGCACTGCTTGGTCAGTTAGATAAGGCTGGTTGCCCGGAACGTGCAGAGCTTCCATTCCAGAAGGCAGTTATCAAAGAAGAGTTGCCTTATACCATCGGTGGTGGAATCGGACAATCCCGTATCTGTATGTTCTTCCTTCGTAAGGCACATATCGGTGAAGTTCAATCTTCCCTGTGGCCGGAGGATGTTGTAAAAGAAGCTGAGGCAAACGGAATTCAATTATTATAAATATTTTTACATAAGAAACAAAACAGAGAAGCAAATCATTTCTGATTTCTTCTCTGTTTTTCTTTTATAATACCATTATTCTGAAATCAGCACTCGCGGCTGCACTTTCTTTATTTTTCCTGCTTTCCAATAAGAGAATAAGAAAAATACCACTGTCATCATTCCAATTGGCACAAGCACAGACATCCATACTATTTCTGTCTCTATATGACTGATTCCTACATAAGAAAGTAACCATGCAAAACACTGATTCATTAATAAAAGCGTTAAAATCACTCCTAACCCACTTCCCAGCAAGGATACTATCATAAAACGCAGTGCGAACTGTAATCGCAAGTTTCTGGCTGTAAATCCCATTGCCTTATAAATGCCGTAGTCTTGGCGTTCCTTTGCGAATATTTTTCCACATACCAGTGAGATTACCACTAGTGCAAAGATAATTGCTATCACATATACCAGTACAGATAATGCCTTCACTGCCGAAACAATACTAGACATCTCATTAAAGCCTCTTTCTGCCGTTACCATTAATTCTGTGCCATAGACTTCATTTAATTTTTCGGCAATTTCCTTTGCCTTTTCTCCATTTTTCAGGCAATACGCCTCACCCAGACTTTGATTTCCAATGTGAAGGTAACCTGCTTTACTCATAGCAAAATTACTTCCCATATCATTGGCACACTGATAAATACCGGAAATTATATATTCCTCGCTTTTATCATTTGCTGCAACCGTTACTGTATCTCCTATTTGCAGATTCAAATCCTTTGCCACAAACTCTGTCACCAGTATCTCATTATCATATCGGCAAGTTCTACCTTCTAGAACACTTCCTATTTCTTCTGGTGCCTCACAAACAAAGCACATCATCTGACATCCATCCATCATAAGATAAACGTTCTGAATCTGATATTTTTTCTCTATCTCAGAATAACTTTGTATGGTATTTTCTACCTCCCCTTGTATTTCCTCATTATAACAATGCACCCACAAGTCATATTCTGTTGCATCAAATATACGAGAAAATTCACTACCATCTTCTCCCATCCAATTATCCATATGTCCCATCATAATCATGAAAAATACCAATAAACCTGTAATGACCCCCACACTGATATATTTCTTTCCGTTAGAAGTCAATTGACGAAACGCCAGCCAGAAGGATATTCCTTTTTTTCTAATAGGTAATTCCACACGGCTGGAAAAATAAATATCCTCTTTTCCACCACAAATTGCCCTTACCGGAGTAATCTCTTTCAATTTTCGCAACTTTAACCAAATAAACAACATAAGAAATACCAAAACTCCTGCCAGTGCCATAAAACAAGCGCCAAGTGCCAGGTGATTTGGCGTAAGTATTCCTACTACAGGCGTTGTAATCTGATTTACTATTCTTATTACAGGAATTGCAACAGGTATACCAAGAACTGCTCCTGCCAAGGCTCCCAACAAATATTGCAACATTAATATTATTTTTAATTTTCCTTGTGTAACTCCTACTGCTTTTAAAATACCCAGGTTTACATATTCCATTTCAATGCTGCTACCAATACTGTGATTCATAATAATTAACGTAATAATCAACAATAGTGCAATAAATACCAAAAGACTTCCACTAAAAATACGAACCAGAATCAGCATATATCCCATTGCCTGACTTGTACCCATACTAATCCATGCATAGCCGCTTACCCCTGTATCTTTATTTAGCTCCTGTTGAAATTTTAAATAACTTAAGTTACTGCTTTTTTTCTGAAAAATGTTTAGCAACATTCCTTCACTTATGGAATCTGCATTTCCCTCCTGAATGCTTTTTTGCATACTTTTCATATCATCATCACTGATAAGTACGGTCTTTATACCCATCATACTGCTTCCCATAAAAGGATCTTCAAAAAAACCTTTTACAGTGTAATTTTCTGTATGCTTCATAAGCTTAACCGTTATGGTATCTCCTACCTTGCAGTGATAAGAAGTACTGTAACAAATTGGCACATACATCTCCCCTGCTTTTAATGCTTTTGGATTCTCGATATATCCGGTTCCATTTTCATGGAAAATACGAAAATTCAGTTTTTCCGGCTGATATTGTTCTAACATCACGCTACTTCCATTGCGCTCACCATTAATTTCTTTAAAGTTTGCACAGATTGCCGGAATTACCTGTACCTTTTCCACCTGGTCATGTTCCTGTACCTTCTGTATCAACTCTTTTCCTTCTTCTTGCCCCATATTATCCATCATTACCAACATATCCCCAAACCCAACATATTTTAATGCTTCTTCATCACTTTTTTTGGAATTGATGCTTACCGTTAATACTGCTGTCATAGACAAGGATACAATGAACATCAAAATGAAAATTCCAATAAAACTACTTTTCTGGTGACGTATATTTGCCTTTAAAATCGTAATAATATCCATGTTGTCACCTCCTACCATTCCATAGAAGCAAGCCATGCATTAATCTGTGTCTCTCGATTTCTGGCTTCTTCTGGTGTATATGGTGGCAACTTCATTTCTCCTCCTATTTTTCCGTCTTCTAAGTACAGCAGTCGGTCTGCGCGAAGTGCGGCCCGTACATCATGGGTTACCATCAAAATGCTCTGCCCTTCTCGATTCATTTCCGTCATTAAATCCAATACATCCTCTGTATTTTTTCGATTTAATGCTCCGGTAGGTTCATCTGCAAACAATAATCCCGGTTCTGCAATGACTGCTCTTGCAATAGCTGCCCTTTGTGCTTCTCCACCGGACACCTGCGCCGGAAGCCTGTCCTTGGCATGCAATACATTTACCTTTTCTAATAACTGCAATGCACGTTCCTTCACTTCTCCTGCATTCTTCTTTTTATTCATAAAACCTGGGACTGTTACATTTTCCATTAATGTCAGATTGCTGACTAAATGAATCTGCTGGAATACAAAGCCAAATTCCTCTGTTCGAAGGCGGGACATCTCCTTTTCCCCACATCCGCTGATTTTCTTTCCCTTGTAAAAAATTTCTCCCGCCGTAATACTATCCATTCCACTAATACTATATAGTAAAGTGGACTTTCCGGCACCGGAAGCTCCCATGATTACGGTAAAGTCTCCCTGATATAAATCAAATGACACATGATTCAATATGTGATTCTGTTCTCCGTTATTTGCAAAGCTCTTGCACACATCCTTTGCGGATAATAAAATTTCACTCATTTTCTTCCTCCATCTTACCTTGATGGTTACAGTATATCAAAATAAATATTAAGAAGTCTTTAAGAACAAAATCACTTCTAATCCATCACTACCGTTTTTTAACTCTACCTTTCCATCCATTTGTTCCATAATGTAGGACACAATATAAAGTCCCAATCCTGCACCCGGCTGATTTTCTATATTTTTCCCACGATAAAACTTTTCAAAAACAAACGGCATATCCTCTGGTGGAATTCCTTTTCCCCCATCTTTTACATGTATCTGGCATTGATTTTCTTCTTGCTCTATCCACAAATGTATTGGAGTTCCCGGTGCATATTTTCGGGCATTTGTGATAAGGTTCTCCAACACCTGTTCCAGACGTTTTCGGTCTGCCCAGATATTAATTTGAGGAATTTCTCCTATCATCTGTATTTTTTCAGTCTCCGGTGTGATTTTCTCCTGTTGCCCCATTCCTTCTAGCACTTCTTTTAAAAACGGTTTTAATGCTATCTCTTCTGATGTAATTTGTAACTTCTCTAAATCAGATAGGGAATGAAGGAATAAATCGTTGGTAAGTTTTGTTACTTCATCACACTTTTTCATAATAACAGACAGGTAACGATTTCGCCGCTCTGGTGACCTATCCATGTTTGCTTCTAACCCTTCTGCATAAGCACGAATAGACGCAATGGGTGTTTTTATGTCATGGGATAAAGTTGCTATCACCGTCTTATTATTTTCAATTGCCTCCTTCTCACATGCTCGAGCCTTTATAATTTCTCGGCGCATATGGTCAAATGCCCAGGTAAATGCACCAAACAGATTGGTTCTGTGATAAGAAAGTTCTACCTCCAGATTTCCTTTTGCAATTTCCGTTGCATACTTTTCCAATTCCTCAAATGGACGTAACATTACTATATAAAGATAAATGCATACGCAGACAATAAAAAGCGCACAAATTCCAAATATCTGAAGAACCATTTTCTGTTCTTCTTCCTTTTGTCCTTCCCCTTCCATCTGTCGCAAGTTTTCCTGCATATTGGAAATTTGTTCTTTTGCCGGACTTTTTCCATCTATTTCTGTCAGTTTCTCAATTTCATTAAGTTCTAATATCTGCTCCCGATAAGAATGATTTTCTTCTCTATCCTGGATTTTTACAAAATATAATCCGGTAATACTTGCTAATATAACAAGAAAAACAGCCGCAATACACGCTGTTTTCCTCTTTACACTCTTTCTCATTCTTCCATACCTCCCACTAGCATGTAACCAATTCCCCAAACAGTCTTTATATATTTGGGATTAGATGGATCCTTTTCTAATTTTTCCCGCAACCATCGAATATGTACTGCTACTGTAGATAATTCCACCTCGCTAAAGGTTCCCCAAACTTCCTGTAATAAGGTCTCTTTTGCCATACTTTCATTCATATGGGCTGCAAGACACACTAATAAATCAAATTCTTTTAAAGAAAGTTGCACCTTGTTCCCATTTCTGGTCACACTCCTGCTTTCTGTTAAAATGCAAATTTCTCTATTTTCTCCCAAATAATAGTTTTTCCCTTCTTCTTGAAATCCATAGGTACGTCGCATAAGGGAATTAATTCTGGACAACATCTCCTTTAGGGAGTATGGCTTTGCCAAATAATCATCTGCCCCTAAGTCAAGCCCTGTCACCTTATCATCTTCACTGGTTCTGGCACTTGCAAAAATAATGGGAATTGTGGAAATCTTACGCAATTCCTGACAAACTTCAAATCCACTGCTTTGTGGTAAATTAATATCCAGCAAAATAAGATGGTAGCTATTCGCTGCCATCTCTTCATATGCCTGCTCTGCTGATAGCGCAAGCGTTGTCTCATAGCCATAGTCCTCTAACATATCCTGCACTATCATAGATAAATCTTTATCATCATCCACGATTAATATTTTTCTTTTCATTTGTTCTCCGCACTAACGAGCTGCAATCACATCGCTCATTTCGTATCTTCCTGCCGGCTTTCCTGCAAGGAACTTTGCAGCCTCTACAGCACCTTTTGCAAATACTGCCTTAGAGTATGCTGTATGCTTAAATTCAATCACTTCGTCTGTTCCTGCAAAAATTACTTCATGCTCTCCTACAATATTTCCACCTCTGACAGCCTGAATACCGATTTCATACTTGTCACGTTTCTTTCTTTCCTGACTTCTGTCATACTTGTAATCATATGCATTATTAAGAGCTTCATTGATGGAATCTGCAAGTGCAAGCGCTGTTCCACTTGGAGCATCCAACTTCTGATTATGGTGTTTTTCTACGATTTCCATATCAAATCCTGCCGGAGCTAAAATCTTAGCAGCCTTTTGAAGTAAATCCATTAACATATTGATTCCCAATGACATATTTGCAGATTTTAAAACTGCTACTTTCTTACTTGTTTCTTCTACCTTTTGCAACTGTTCTTCTGTAAGTCCTGTGGTGCAAAGAACTACCGGAATTTGTTTTTCTATACTATATGCTAACAAATCATCTACTGCCGGTGCTGCTGCAAAATCTACAATTACATCTGCTTCTACATTGCACTCTCCGATTTTTGCAAATACCGGATAGTCATTTTTCAATCCGGTATATGGATCGATTCCCGCTACAATTTCAATATTTTCGTCTTCCTTACAAATCCCTGTAATAACTTGTCCCATTTTGCCGTTACATCCGTGCATTATCATTCTTACCATGATGTTTCCTCCTAAATCTCTTATGTACAACTTGAGCTGTCCGGACTCCGAACAGCTCTGTAATAATTATTTTTATGCTAATTTGATACCAAACTCCTGCATTGCCTTAGCAAGTCTCTTTACATTTTCCGGTTCCATTTCAGTTAATGGGGAACGTAATGGTCCTACTTCCCATCCCATCAGATTCATAGCTGCTTTTACCGGGATTGGGTTTACCTCGCAAAACAGTGCTTCTACCAATGGAATTGCCTTAATCTGCATTTCTAATGCCTCTTTATGATTTCCATTTAAGTAGTTCATTACCATATCATGTGTGAACTTCGGTGCAACATTGGATAATACGGAAATTACTCCAATACCGCCACAGGAAAGTAATGGAATTACCTGACCGTCTTCTCCTGAATAAAGATCAATATCTCCCTGAGTCAGTTCCATAACTTTAAGACTGTATGCTATATCACCAACTGCATCTTTCATTGCAATAATATTGTCTACATCTTTTACCAAAGTTGCTGCTGTTTCTGCTGCAATTTTACATCCTGTTCTGCTTGGAACATTATATAAAATCATTGGCAAATCTACGCTTTTTGCAATCTGGGTATAATGATTAATTAATCCTTTTTGAGTTGCTTTATTATAATATGGAGTTACCACCAACAATCCATCTGCACCTGCATCCTGAGCTTCTTTTGATAACTCAATTGCTGTCTTTGTACAGTTGGAACCTGTTCCCGCAATGACAGGAATTCTTTTCTTTGCAAAAGATACTGCTGCACGAATCGCCTCTAAATGTTCTTCTACCGTAAGTGTAGATGCTTCTCCGGTTGTTCCTGTAATAATGATACTGTCTGTACCATTCTGAATCTGGTCCTCAATAATCTCTCCCAGTTTATCAAAATCTACTTCTAAATTTTTCTTCATTGGTGTAATAATAGCAACACCGGCGCCTTTAAAAAGTGCCATTTTTCTTCCTCCTTTTATAAAGAACTCATCCTGCACGGAGTGCTCCTATACCATAGGAATTTCCTATGACAGAACAAAGAGTCCGCTTGTCGGACTCTTTCGCGCCCGAGCGGTGTCGTTTACGACTAATTTCTTCTCCGCGAGGTGCGCTTCCTTAGCGGAGCGTTTTTAATGTAATAGGACGCAATTTCCTATTACATTAAAAAGCCGACTCGCGACAGTCGGCTTAAAGATTCTAATACATGTGGAACTTCTCCACACTTTGTACATAAATCCTCGATAGCGCCCCATCTGCCTCTTCAACACGATGACAGTCATACAATTCTTCATCATATGCCCAAGAATAATTCCAACAGGAAAATCATTCTTTCGGCGTTCTTCCCTTTCCATTATCTTCTTCTGTGCCTGCCACATCCGATAACTTACTTATGAATCACGCAACCTCTATCTTGTATAATATTTTCATTTAAAAGTAATATAGCATTTTCCTTATGCAAAGTCAATACATTTGCCTACTCTTCGCTTTGAATCTTATAGATTTTGCCAACATATTTCCGAAGTACATCACTCATGACTCTTCCGGTAAACATAATCTCTGTATCTTCAGACCTTGCACTCATCAGACTTTCCAATTCTTCTTCGGAAATCATCTGATTATCCAACAAGCCTAAAAATTCATCTAAAATCAAAAGATTACATTCTCCTGTCACCAAAACCTTCTTTGCAAAGTTAAATCCATTTCGGATATTCATACTTTCTTCCTGTCTTTCCTCTTCGGACAGTTCTGTAAAGTTTTTTTCGGAACGGGCAAAGCTGAATAACTTTATTTCCGGCTCCAGCCTTCTTAAAAATTCCAGCTCTTCTTCTTTCTTTCCCTTCAGGAACTGAATAATAATTACGTTCTTTCCCTGACTTGCACACTGTATTGCGTATCCTATTGCTGCTGTAGTCTTTCCTTTTCCATCGCCGCAATAAACAGTAACTTTTTCCTCATACATGCCTTTTTCCTCTTTCTTTTTCGAAACTTCTAATTTCTAAAAGCTATCCAGATTTTTTTAAGATACCACACTCCTTTGGAAAATGCAAACTTTTATTAATAAACGCAAGGAAAATTGGTGTAATATTAATCTATTTACTCTATATACTCTACTTTACTTACTGATATTTCATAAGCAATCCGATGCTCTGCTTCTGTTTCTGAAAGCTTTTTTACATACTCTCTGCTCTGAATTCTTCCGTAAACCTGCACATGCCCGCCAACTTCGAAAGTAGACGCAAAACGTGCATTTCTTCCCCAACAGATACATGGTATGTAATCAGACTTTCCATAGGAACGATTGACTGCGATTAACAAGTCTGCGATTTCCCGTCCTAATGGTGTTTTTCGATAAATTGGAGGTTTACAAATATATCCATCTAAGAAAATCTGATTACTTCTTTCTCCTTCTGGAATTTCTGATACAAATTCCAGCTCTCTTGCAAAGACTGACAATACTAAACGATTCTTTTTTTCCTCATGACGGTTATAAGAACGGAACTGTCCATCTACTCTGATACACTGACCTATATAAGATTGCTGTGTATCAATGAGTCGCTCTGAAACCATCACCGGTATCGTATCTGCATAATTACTAAGACGATTTACGGATACTTCTATCATATAGAATCCTTCTCCGTACACTTGATGACTGTACTGAAAGTCTGAAATGATTTCTCCTGTTACTGTTACTTGGTTGTTTTCAAAAATTTTATCTGCCATGAATGATTAATCCCCTTTCGTATATCGATGGCATATCGATGAAGTATAAATTTTTCTAAAGAATACCATCCGGTTCTTAAAAATATTCGCAGTTCGTGTCGATAGTATTTGCACTTTACGAATTAACATTTTTAGGCTAAAATAGGGTACATATAAAATGATAGAAAAGAGGTTCCTATTTATGGCACAAAATCCAATTGTTACATTTGAAATGGAAAATGGCGATATTATGAAAGCCGAATTATATCCAGAAGTTGCACCAAATACCGTAAATAACTTTATCAGCCTGATAAGCAAAGGCTATTATGACGGTTTAATCTTTCACCGCGTAATTCGTGGATTTATGATTCAAGGTGGCTGCCCGGATGGTACTGGTATGGGTGGTCCTGGTTACAGCATTAAGGGCGAATTTTCCAGCAACGGATTTGCAAATGATTTAAAACATACTCCTGGCGTTTTATCTATGGCACGCACTATGGCTCCAAACTCTGCCGGTTCTCAGTTCTTTATCATGCATCAGAACTCTCCTCATTTAGACGGAGACTATGCTGCTTTCGGACAGATTGTTGAAGGTATGGATGTTGTAAATAAGATTGCTGAAACAGCTACTGACTATTCCGATCGTCCAATGGAACCACAGGTAATGAAAAAAGTTACTGTTGAAACCTTTGGCGAATCTTATCCGGAACCAGAGACCTGTTAATTTTTTAACACTCTAAGAAATTCCGTGTTTCTATTCCTGCCAGTTGCATGATAAGCTGTGTACTTCTTGTAAGTTCTTTCTCAAATTCTAAGCCACACTTACCTTGCAGCTGGCTTTTTACATACCCGGAAGCCCTTCCCTTCATTCCTGCTGCTTGCAGATGCACATTATATGGAATGGCTCCTATATTTTTTTCATCAACCCGATAGATTCGCTCTAAATTTTCTCTGGTATACACGGACTCTTCAAAATAATTTCCCACCAGGAAAAACACTTCTCCCTGAAATCGCATACGTTTCCGGTAATACTCCCCGATAGTTTCTTCCTCCTGATGCATATTCATTACACAAACATCTGCCTGTTCTAACATTTTTATAGAAAAATCATCTTTTCTACATCCGCAATCAATAAATACCACATCAAAACAGTTTTCCATTTTTTGCTCAATCAGTTCCATTTTTTGAAATACTTCTTCCTTATCCCACCATTTTCCATATTGCTTCTTTCCTGCCGGCAGACAATATAGACGTTTTGGTACCACCTGTTTCATCTGTTGCTTTATATAATCATCTGTGAATTCTTCCGTTTCACTCTTACGAAGCAGTAAATCCAACCCACTTGCAACATAATAATTACTTTCTTCGGCTACCATACATGACTGTCTCCATATGTCTTTTGTATTTTCCGAAAATTGAAACTGATTTTCTAAGTCCTGATCCTCATATCCTCCCGCCAATACTGCTATGGAAACAGGATAAAGCATTGCTGCTGCACAGGCTACTGCTGCCATGTTAAAGGTACTTCCAGCCTGTTCCTTTTCACTCCAAAATACAATTTTCATTTACGTTTTTCTCCTCTCGTTTCCTTTCTTACCTATTTTCTGTAATTGTATATAGTTGAGAGGGATTTTCTTATTCCTGGTTTTATCCTGATTTTGGGATTTCTCACTGATTTCGTGAAGATAAATACAAAAAAGATGTTCTCATCATACTTAACTTCCTACCAAATGTAAATATTATTTTTGCATTTTATAAAAATTTTAGATTCTTACTACTAAAGTTTCATATCCTTGTCGACGTAACTGCGTCTGCAAATTTGTTGCTGCGTCTAATGTTGGCTCTCTTCCTACTACTACCGCAAAATATGGTTCTTCTCTTCTTACAGTTACGGTATACCCCATTTCTTCCAATTCTTCCTGTAAATACTCTGCATTGGAACGATACCGAAACAATCCTACCTGAACGCCATACTGTCTTGCCTGTGGTGCAAGGGGAATGGATTCCTCAATTCCACGCACAATTGCATCTGCCATCTCATTAAACTGCTCATCAAAAATACGATTATCTGCATCATTATTAATAAATCCAAGTTCTAACAGCACTGCCGGCATATTGGTTCTTCGAAGCACTACCAATCCGGGGCGTTCTACCACACCTAAGTCCTTGAACCCGAGAGCTACCAACTGTTCCATAATATTCTCTCCGATTTGAGCGGCTCTGGTATTATCTGAATAAACCAGTGCCTGTGCGCCGCTATAAGTATTGGGAACCTCACCGGAATTTCGATGAAAGGAAAAGAAATAATCTGCTCCTGCATTGTTCGCTTTTTGCGCTTTCTGAAATGGGGTATCATATACATCTGTAGTCCTTGTATACAATACATTATATCCTGCATCTTCCAGTCTTTCCCCTACTGCCAATCCAATTTTCAGATTGTCATCCTTTTCCTTTCTTCCCTTATAAGTGGCTCCATTATCCATTCCGCCATGTCCACTATCAATCATAATTGTCGGTGCCATGATTCCTCCATGCTTTTTCTTTTATCATATGAATTCTTAGAAATAAATGTTCCTGTTGTGAGCATTTCCTAAGTTCGGTGCTTGAGGTTTTTCCTTCTTCTGGCAAGAGCTGGTACAAAAATCTCATTTCATACGGAATCCACACTTCTAGTTCTTCTAAACAGCAGCAACAAAAACGTCTCATAAGGGTATGCCAAAAGAACTCGGACAGATACACATTTAGAAACATGTTTCTCTGTCCTCAAACAGCTTTCTGGCATACCCATTCGTTCTTTTATGCTGCTGTAAGAAGAACACAAAGTGTTCAACATATGAAATGAGATTTTTGTATTCAGCCTCTACTATACGAAGAGAAAAACCGAGTTTCGAATTAGGAAAATTAATATCATTTATTCAAATGCAATATTTAGCCATGCTAAAAAGTGTGTCCGGTTTTGCCCATTCAAGTCTGAATAAAATCAGAAATAAAAATATTCCATTTCCCATAAGCATTTATTTCCAAAGTTTCCATTGACAAATTCGGATTGCTACCTTATAGTATGAATATAATTATTTTGATTATCAAACTATTTTAGGATGGAATTACATATGAGATTAAAAATTATTGGTACTGGAAGCTATCTTCCAGAAAAAATTGCAACAAATGACCATATGGCACAACTGGTAGAAACCAATGATGAATGGATTAGTACTCGTACCGGAATCAAACAACGTCACTTAGTTTCTTCTCCAGAGGAAAACACTACTTATATGGCAATTCAGGCTGCCAAAAAAGCACTTGCAGATTCTGGATTACAGGCGGAAGATATTGATGTTATTTTGGTAGCAACTGTTTCTAGCGACTATGTTACTCCTAGTACTGCATGCATGGTGCAAAAAGAGCTTGGTGCTTCCCATGCCGTTTCTTTCGACATTAACGCTGCCTGCGCCGGCTTTTTGTTTGGTCTTAACACCGTAGATGCCTATTTTCGGTGTGGAGTATATCAGACAGCTCTTATCATCGGTGTGGAAACACTTTCTAAAATTGTAGACTGGTCAGACCGTTCTACCTGTGTACTCTTTGGTGACGGTGCCGGTGCTGTTATAGCAAAAGCAGACGAATCCGGTATGATTGCCTGTCTGCAAGGCTCTGACGGAACTCATGCGGAAGTATTATCCTGTAAGGCTCGTAGTAATAACAATCCTTACATTTCTACCGATAAAAATCTGGACTATGTTTTTATGAATGGACAGGAAGTGTTTAAGTTTGCTGTCAGAAAAGTTCCTGAATGTTTAAACCTTTTATTGGAACAAGCAAATTTAACCTTAGAGGATGTGGATTATTATTTGCTTCATCAGGCAAATTACCGTATTTTAACCTCTATTGCCAAAAAGTTACATCTTCCAATGGATAAGTTTCCTTCTAATGTGGATCGTTGCGGAAATACTTCAGCTGCCAGCATTCCGATTTTATTAGATGAGCTGAATCATAAAGGTGTTTTAAAGGAAGGTTCTATTTTATTCCTTTCTGGCTTTGGTGCCGGACTTACCTGGGGTGCTGCTCTTTTAAAATGGTAATTTAATTTGGTTGCTATTTCTCTGTTTAACGTGTATACTATGGGTAATGAGCCTATAGGTTCTGCATACTACACAGGAGGAATAATATGAGTAACTATATCATTTCAACCGATAACACTACCGACCTTCCAAAGGAATATATTGAGGAACATCAGCTTCCTTTGCTATATATGCCATGTATTTTGAATGGAGAAACTTTTGATGCCGAACATGAACTTCCGATAAAGGATTTCTATCAGGCAATCCGTGATGGTGCATTACCTACAACTGCGCAAGTCAATCCAACAGTTGCCAAAGATGCATTTTTAAAACTAATGGAAACCCATGATTGCGATATTTTGCATCTTGCTTTTTCCTCTGGCTTAAGCGGTACTTACAATAGTTGCCGTCTGGCTGCTGAGGAATTAGAAGAAGAAAATGCTCCCCATAAAGTAATTGTTATTGATACTTTATGTGCTTCTATGGGAGAAGGACTTTTGGTACACAAGGCTTTAGAGAACCAAAAGAACGGCATGTCCTTAGAAGAAAATGCAAAATGGGTAGAAGAACATAAATTAAATCTGGTACATGTTTTCACCGTTGATGACTTGAATCACCTTTACCGCGGTGGTAGAGTCTCTAAGACAGCTGCCGTTGTGGGAACTATGATAAGCTTAAAACCGATTCTTCATGTAGATGATGAAGGACATTTAATTCCTATTGCAAAGTCTCGCGGTAGAAAGAAATCTTTGCAGGCTCTGTTAGATTACATGGACAGTCATATGGGTAGCTATCGTGATAAGAACGATATTGTCTTTATCAGTCACAGTGATGCTTTAGAAGACGCACAGTTTATTGCATCTGAAGTAGAAAAACGTTTTGGAATTTCTAAGTCCCTCATTAATTATATTGGACCTACCATCGGCGCACACACGGGTGTAGGTACTGTAACATTATTCTTTATGGGTGATGAACGATAAACAAATGAACAACACACAAAATGAGCGATAACAGTTTTGTTATCGCTCGTTCTTTATTTACGCGAGTAGCAATGATGCCAGTAGCAATGAAAATCCTGTTTTTCTTATCGTTTCCTAATAAATATCTTCTGAATCAAAAATCGATTCAAACACTTCCTCTGTCATCAACTTATGTTTTTCATCCACATATCCCATTTTTTCTAACTGTGCAATGGTGTTCTTACATGCCTTTGTTAAAATAATTCCGGTATATTCCACTGACCTTCCGTCTGCAATATCCCAGGTTGTAGTTGCATCCATTCCGTACTGCAAAAGATGTGCTCCCTTAGGTGGCGTATAGCAAATTGTCAGCGTATTTACATAAGTATTTTTTACACGTTCTTTTTCTCCATATGGATAAATACAATATGCACCTGACGCTACATCCTGTTTGAAAGCCTCTAACAGTTCTTGTGCATCCTCCGTAGAAATATCTATACTTTGAAAGTTACATTCATCATCTACCCAATCAAAACAACTACCGCTTTGAAGTTCTATATTTCCATACTGCTCGGTAAAATAGTATGTCATATAATCCTCATAATTTGCTTCCTGTTCCTGCAATTCCTTTACCACGGAGCCTTTTTCCTTTACATAGTAATCGTCTATTGGCAGATTATAACTCCAGGTCTGCTTTTTCCCTTTTTTCGTAATATACGTCATATCTACCATCAGATAGTTGCATTCATTTTTTCCATAGTATTTTCTAAAATACTGCTGATACTCATCTTTCGATGCTATTATGTTTTTTTGCAATTTAATATTTTCTTTTATTTTTTCCGGTTCTGTGATATAACGCTGATAGCTTCCCTGTACATACACTTCTGCCACATCTTCTGCTTTTGGCAACTGTTTTTCCAACTGAAATACATCCGTTTCTAAACTTCCCAGGAATAAAATCATTAACACTACAAGTATTCCGCTTTGTGCCACCAATCCCTTATTAAAAATCTTAAACTGCTTTTCAATAATCATTTCGATTCCAAAAAATGACAGTACTCCTACCACAATCCAACACCCCAGTAATACCGGAAATGCCTTTCCCATTAACACCTTTTCGGTAAAAAATGTTGTCTGCACAAGCTCTCCTGTCAATCCTGCGCACAGAATCGCTCCAAACCATCTTACCACCGGTTTTATCCAAGAAATCACTATCATATCTCCTGCACATTCCATCTGTCTTTTTCGATAAATGATAAGGGCTACTACTGCAAATATTACTCCTGCCAAAACATACCATTTTAAACAGGACATTCCCTCTATGGTTGGCAATTTCAGTCCCGCACCTTCCGGATAGACTACTCCCACTTTTTCTCTAAAATATTCAAACGGAACCAAGCCTAAACCATAGACCTCATTATTTCCGGTAAATCCATAAATCAATGCCTGTCGCACCATATTCCAAATGCTCCAGATTCCCTTGTACATATAATTAATCAATACAAAATACGCGGGTGCTGCCACTATATTTCCTGTGAGCATAACGCAAAAAACGCCCAGACTGTATGCAAAAAATGTCTCTCCTGTTACAATTCCAAGCCACTGCAACAAGTACTCCAAATGATTAATTCCGTTTCCAAACCAAATAAATACAGTAATCAGGAAAGAAACTAACTGGGGAACCAACATAAACAAAATACCGGATAAATAGTTTGTCACAAACAATTCTTCTCTACGCACAGGTAATGCATGAATCATATTTACGCTTCTGCTTGTATACAAGTAGGAAAATACAGCAACTGCACTGGAAATGGAAAAAATGAAGATCACCCATGCACTCATAGACAAATCAAATCCATCCAAAGCATTGATTACTTTCATATAACTTTGTTCCGTAGCAGTTAATCCTGCCCCATTATAATTTCTTAAATTAAAATAGGAATAAATGGGCATACTCCAAATACAAAGTATACTGTACAACACCCAAATAGGCCAAAAATGAGTTATATTTTTCCGAAATATTGTCCGATTAAAAAAGGATATCTTTGACCGCATAATCTGCTCCTCCCATTTCATATATAAAAATTTCCTCCAATGTTAATGGGAGTACGTCTATAAATAATGGTTTCATTTTTTCTAATTCTGCTTTTGCCTGCTCCGGATTCCCCTTCACAATTAAAGTATATACCCTTCCGGTATTACTCATATGCATAACCTCAAAATTCTCCGGTAACACCGGCATTCCCTGTTCAAACGCTACCTGAACCTTTGATACATTTCCCTGCAATTCACATAAAGAATGTTCCAAAATCACCTGACCTTGATTCATGATTCCCACATAGTTGCAGACATCTTCTAATTCACGCAAATTGTGGGATGAAATGAGAACCGTCATTTCTTTTGCTACTACTTCACTCAAAATCAAACTCCACATTTGTCTGCGCATTACCGGATCCAGTCCATCTACCGGTTCATCCAATACCAGTAATTCCGGACCGGCACACAAGGCTAACCACAATGCCACTTGTTTTTGCATTCCTTTTGATAATTTTCGAATATGTCGCTTTACATCAATATTGGGGAAAAACTCTCTTAACCGTTCAAACAACTTTTCATTAAAATTGGGATAAATTCCCGCATAGAACCGCTTCATTTCCAAGGTGTCTGCCTGCATAAAATAAAACAATTCATCCGGAATATATGCCATTTTACTCTTTACCGTATTATTTTCATATACAGGTTCTCCTGCCACACAAACAGTTCCCGCATCCGGTCGATATACTCCTGTAATATGGCGTATCAGTGTAGATTTTCCTGCCCCGTTTGGCCCTACCAGACCATAGATAGAACCCTTGGGCACATGCATATTCGTTCCGTTCAAAGCACTGCAATCGTCAAATTTTTTCCATAAATTCTCTATTTGTACCACGCTGTTTTGCTCCTCTTTCTTCTCTTGCAATCATATCATGTTTAAATCTATCGGCATTACTTCTAAATTATACAAACTTCCGTATAATTTCTCATAATCCCGCACTCGTTCTTCCATATGGTTTAATACTTCTTTGGTAAATTCCTGTGTTTCCCCGGTAATAAAATCAGCATTTAACCATTTTGCGTTTTTCTGAGCTTCTCGAAGCCCCATAGCACCAATGGTAGAAAAGTGTTGTTGAAAATCTCCAAGATATCGTTTGGTATATGGATATAACCCTTCTTCTAATAACCTTGTAATCACATCACATTTGATTTTTAATGCCCGTGCCGCTATATCCATCATTTCATCCAGCCGATAATAGAACTCTTCCTCGTCTTGAGAAACATATGCCATTTTAGGTATATTGATATTCACAATGCCTATGGAACCTGTATTTTCATCCGTGCCAAAACTTTCTTTCGACTTTTCTCTTACCTGTCTCAAGTTAATGCGCAGTCTGGCACACATGGGCTGCACATCACCAAACTCCATGTCCTCTTGAATATCCTGCACCTGTTCTTCCATCATTATCTCTAGGAATGCGTGATTTATCATATCCATTTCCGGTTTACACTCCTGATAGGTGAAGTCTATTTCCTTGCCCCCTACCATGGCAGGAAGCTGTGCGAGCTCCTCCGGTACTGCCCAATCCAAAATTATATTGGAAAATGACAACTGCGTTCCCCAGCCTTTCATTCGATTTGCTTCACGGATAAAGGATTCTATGCAAGTTTTCACCTGTGTATAGGTTAATTCGTCCTTTTTTACAAAGGGGGCAAGATAGGTATCAAAGGAAAACAGAGCCTGAGGACCTGACCATTCACTCTGCATAATTTTCAAAAACCTGATTATCTGGCTGAAAAGTGCCGGTAAATGTCTTGCAGGAGCAAACGTATTCTTGGGGTTGTCTCCCACAATTCCTTCCTGCACCAGTTTTCTTAACGACCAACCGGTACAATAACCGGTCAGCCTAGACAGGTCATGAATATAAATCTCCTTATTGCAATGCGCCTGCACAATCTCATCATCGTAAATTTCCGATAACCAGTAATCTGCTGCAATCTTACCTGCATTGCTTAAAATCAGCCCTCCCACAGAATACATCAAGGCAGACTGTTCACTTTCCCAGCCTTCTGCCAATTTTCCATAACTCATGTTTTCCCACCTCTTTTCCTTGCCGCTGCTCACATATCACTAATATTTTTATTATAGCAGACTTTCCTTCTATTTCATACTGTTTTCCAAATTCCGATATAATTCTACCGGTACAAATGCCTTTACATAAATGCCATCGTCACGGTATTCTTCTTCCAAAAGTTCTCCATACTTACGAATAATGGTAAGCTGACCACCCTCACTATAAGGAAAGGTTCCCTCCAAAAGCTTTTTATCTTCTCTTAGGATTTCCTCTAAGGTCTCTTTAAACTTTGGAAGCCCTTCTCCGGTTCTTGCAGAAATCCGCAAAGTCTTATCTGCCTTAAAGTCATGCAAAATCTCCGGTTCTTCCACCTTATCCAACTTATTGAATAAGGTAATCACCTTCTTATCTTTTACACCAAGCATTTCCAATGTTTCGTATACAGTATGCATCTGCTTATCTTTCTGCGGATTGGAGGCATCCACCACATGAACAATCATATCTGCATATTTTGCTTCTTCCAGCGTACTTTTAAATGCTTCTACCAAATGATGTGGTAATTTTCGTATAAATCCAACGGTATCTGTCAGCAATATCTCCTGTCCACTGTCTAACTTCAAACTTCGCGTAGTTGGATCTAGGGTTGCAAATAATTTATCTTCTTCTAATACCTGAGCATTGGTTAATGTATTAAGTAATGTAGACTTTCCTGCATTGGTATACCCTACAATCGCCGCCACTTTTGTCTGGTTACGGCTTCTCTGTCCTCTGGTGACTTCTCTGTGCTTTCGCACCTCTGCCAATTCACGATTTAACTGAGCAATGCGGGTCTTAATAAGACGTCTGTCCATCTCCAGTTTCTTTTCTCCCGGTCCTCTGGTTCCGATTCCACCGCCCAGTCGTGAAAGGGAGATTCCTAAGCCTGTCAATCTGCTAAGTCGGTATTTGAGCTGTGCCAGTTCTACCTGAATCTTACCTTCACTAGTGGATGCCCGTGCCGCAAAAATATCCAAAATAATCAATGTTCGATCCATAACTTTGGTATCTAACACATCTTCGATATTTCGTATCTGTGCCGGTGTCAATTCATCATCGCAGACAATTCCAGTTGCTTCAAATTCCTCTATCATTTGTCGTAATTCCTGTAACTTTCCGGTTCCCACATAAGTTCCCGGATGAATGGACTCTCTGCTTTGAATGGCAGTTCCCACTACCTGAGCACCTGCTGTTTTAACTAATTCTGCCAATTCTAATAAAGAATCTTCTGTGTCATCTCCATCATTTAAACTGACACCTACCAAAATTACTTTTTCTTCTATATCTTCTATTTTAATTGGTTCTTTCATAGATTTACGCCTTTCTTTTCTGTTTATTTATTCTGCTTATTCACTTTACTTACTCACTTTACTTACTCACTTTGCTTACTCATTTTACTGTTCATTTTATAAACGCACGATATTTGTTTTTACTTTTTCCACAAAGGTTTTATCATGTTCCACCAGAATCATTGTGGGGCGATATTTTATTATCAGTTCCTCTAATTGTATTCTGGAAAAAATATCAATAAAATTAAGGGGTTCATCCCAAATATATACATGGGCATGGTCGCATAAGCTTCGTGCCAGCAGTACTTTTTTCTTCTGACCTTCCGAAAAATCTTCCATTCGTTTTTCAAAGTGTCCTCTGGCAAAGTCCATTTTCCGCAAAAATTGCTTAAATAATGTTTCATCCACCTTTTCTGCTACAATATAGTCTTGCATCTTTCCATGCAAATGGGAGGTATCCTGTGAAACATAGGAAATCTTAAGTCCGCTTGCTACTTCCAGCAATCCCGTACTTTTTAACTGTTCTTTCCTTGTGGAAATTTCTTCTTGCTCTCTCAATTGTTTATCGGCTGCTTCTAATATTGCCTTAAGCACCGTAGACTTTCCACAGCCATTTTTTCCTTCTAATACCAGACACTCTCCCTGCCGCAACTGAAAAGATATCTTTGACTGAACTTCTTTTTCCCCATAATATAAGGCAAGATTCTTTGCTTCTATCAGCAAATCCTTATGGTGCTTTTCCTGTACCAGTCGAATATTTTCCTTGGTTTCCACATTTTTTAACAGTTTTGATTTTTCTTCCAGTTCCTTTTCTCTTCGGCGTTCCAGGTTTTTTCTGCGACTTTGCATTCGTCTTGACTTTTCGCCCACATACGCTCTGGTATCAATGGATTTTTCATACTTCAATGACTTCTTTCCTATTTTGGTGGACTCCACTTCATCTGCCCAATTTCCTGCCTGTCTTGCTGCTACGGTGAGTCTTCGAATGTCTTTCTTTAATCTTTTGTTTTCCGCCAATTCAAAGGCATCCTGACGTTCTTTATTTTCCCACCAACTTGAAAAATTACCAGCCACAATTTCAATATTATTTTTATTGATGGACAGCACATGGTCAATACACCCATCTAAAAACGTCCGGTCATGGGATACTAAAATAAATCCTTTTTTCCGTTTTAAATAAGCGCAGACAATCGCTCTGGCTTCCATATCCAAATGGTTGGTGGGCTCATCAATTAACATAAAATGATTTTCCTTTAAAAATAATACTGCTAACAATACCTTTGTCTGTTCTCCATGACTTAAGGTATCAAAAGGACGAAACCACACATCTTCACTTCCCTGCAAATAAGACCATTCTCTGCACAGTTCCCAGAACTCATATTGGGGATATATTTCTTCTACCACCTCTATGGTCTGTTTCGTTTTATCTTTTACTTCGTACGGAAAATAATCAAACGCTACACTTTGGGAAATAGTTCCCCGATATTCATATTTTTCCAAAAGCAAGTTCAAAAATGTGGTTTTTCCTCTTCCATTTCTTCCGATAAATCCTAACTTCCAATCTGTGTCAATCTGAAAAGACACATCCTCAAAAATATTTTCATAACTTCCTTCGTAATAAAATGTCAAATGACTTACATCTATTCTAGACATATCCATCACACTCCTTTATGATGGCTGCCCCGTATTTCGACATACGTTCTGTTCTATTTTTATCCTTTTTCATTTTATTGCACAACTTTGCCAAGTGCGTTTCCTTAGCAAAGTGTTTTGTATGCAATGGAACGCAATTTTCTATTGCATACAAAAAGAGATGTAAGAACTTCTTACATCTCTTTACTACTTCGTGATAAAAGATATTAGAATTTCCTGCCAAACGGGACATACCAATGTACTCCAACAAAGAGGGCATACTACTGCACTCTCCGTCATTGATATGCTTCTTTTATTCGTTTTATTAACAGGAAATAATAATCATCTTTTCACGCACCTTTCTTTACTTAACTAGGTTTATCATATGCTTTTTGGTATCATATGTCAAGATTTTTTATTAGATACACTTTTTACGCATTCAAAGAAGCAATGAAACGATCAAATGCTTTCTGACCTTCTTCTGTGTTAATAGATGCTGCCAACACTTCTCCGTGCTGATGGTCCGTATGATTTCCCCAAACTTCGCTTCTGCCCGGTGCACTATAAATTTCTGCTTCACCCGCTCCATATAACTCTTCAAATTTTAAAATTGCCTTCTCATAACGTTCCTTCTGATAGGAAATCACCTTATCGTCTACATATATGTCTGTTAACCTTTTATCCTGCTGTCCCGCGGTAATTTCTCCCAATAACACCTTTGTCTCCTGCATCTTTAGCCCCCACCCTTTCCTTTTATTATTTGATGACCTTATTATATCTTACATTTAGTAAACAGTCAATATTTTTAGTAAAAATTTACGTTGTTTTTACTACTTCTTCCTTTTCTCTGTTTTTGCTTAAAACATAGCTATTTTTACTTTTTTTGTCTCTACAAAAAATTTAGTAAATTTACTAAATTTTTCTTTTCTTTTTTCTTTGTTTTTGCTATACTTTATTTAGATTGAATTTTATGGAGGATACCAAATGGCTACCATTAAGGATATTGCACAAGCCGCCGGTGTTTCTTCTGCTACCGTTTCTCGTATTTTAAATAATGACAGCACTTTGAATGTAGCACCTGAAACGCGACAAAAGGTTTTAGATACGGCAAATGCTTTAAATTATAAGAAAAAATCAAGAGTCTCTAATCGTTCTGCCTATACTCTGGGAATTGTTCAATGGTTTTCCCCACAGCAGGAATTAGAGGATAATTACTATTTACTGATTCGTCAGGGAATTGAAGACTTTTGTATGCAAAACTGTATTCATGTTGTCCGCACTTACAAGGCTGATGTGAATTATATGGATGCTTTAAAATCTGTAGATGCTTTGGTCTGTGTCGGAAAGTTCAGTGCCAGTGAAATCAAGCATTTCCGTGAATTAACAAGCAGTATTATTTTTCTGGACATGCCTGTAAATGATACCTCTGTTTCTACCATCACCCTGGATTTTGAACATGCAGTAACTACCGGTATGGATTATCTTACTTCTCTTGGACATACTAAAATCGGTTTTTTGGGCGGAAAAGAATACTTGGCTGACCGCCAGCTCTTTCCTGACATGCGTAAAAAATTATTTGTAAAATATTGCAAAAAGCATGATATTACTTACGAACCTTATGTACTGGAAGAGGCTTTCACTACGGAGTCCGGTTACCAAATGATGACCCAATTAATAAAATCAGGTGATTTGCCAACTGCAATTGTGGCATCTAGCGACCCTATTGCAATTGGAGCTTTACGTGCCCTTAATGATAATGGCATAAAGGTACCGGAAGATATTTCTCTTATGGGATTTGACGATACCAGTCTTTCTTCTTTTACCTCGCCACCTTTAACTACCATTCATGCACCAGCTTATGATATGGGAAACTTTGGTGCTAATATTGTATTTAATATCCTAAAACTACATCCAGCCACTGCCATGAAGATTCAACTTCCTTGCCAGTTGGTAAAACGCCAGTCCTGTAAAGAGCTGGATTCCTAAGTCGGAACTGATAAAAAAGGTGCACACTGCATCCATCGAGTATCTTGTGATGTTCGATTGGTACAATGCGCACTTTTTCTTTATCTGGTCTGTAAAAATACAAATTCCCGCTGTGCCTGTGCATCCTCCGGATAATCCTGTACATAAGCTGCCATCTTTTCTCTGGCAGATGCAAAATCTTTCAACTGTTCATAAGCAATAATTTCATATTTTTGAAGCTCTTGCTTATTAATCACATTATCGGTTGCAAGTGCTTTCTGGAAGAACTCCAATGCTCGCTGGTAATTGCCCATTTCCATCTGCATTTTTCCCAAGGTCGTAAGTGCCTCTGAATCAGAGCCGTTACGAGCGGAATAACTCTCATATAAAGCCTGTGCCTGAGAGGAATTGCCCTGTGCATCATATACCTCTGCCATATAAAGCAATGCCTTCATATCTTCTTTATTGATTGCTTTATCTAATTCTTTTCTGGCACTTTCATAATCACCTTTTAACAAATAGATATGTCCACGTTCCCGATAATCTTCTGCGTTTTCTCCACCTTGTTTCAATGCTTTGTCTAAAATCTTTCCGGCTTCTTCTGTATCTCCTATGCCATTCAGATTTTCATAAATAGAAACATACAGCTCGTAATCACCGGAATTTAGTTCCAATGCCTTATCAAAATCCTTTTTTGCCTTTGCGGTATCTCCTTCTTTCAGATAAATACACCCACGCAGATAATAGGGATTTCCATTTTTCTTATCATAATTCATCAATGCCTGATATGTCTCTATGGCACCATCTATATCACCGCTTTTATACTGAGCAGCAGCCTTATAGTAACAGATATCAATCTCTAAATCTCCCACTACTGCAAGGGACTGATCCAGTGCTTTTTGGAATGATTTTACCGCACCTTCATAATCGCCTTCTTCCATTTTGGTGATTCCTGCCTTACGATATTCTTTTTCTTTTTTCAGGGATTCTTCACTCTTGCATCCTGCCAATACAGACATTCCAAGTACCAGTAACATTATCCCTAAGACAAATTTTTGTTTTTTTCTATTCTTCCGGTTCTTCATATCCTTGCTCTACTTTCTCTTTTTTCTGTGGCAACTGTGCCAAAATAATTGCACAAAACATCAACACGCAACCTGCCACTTCTCTTTTACTTAACTGTTGATGTAACACAACCAATCCTGCTAATACAGAAATCACAGATTCCATACTTAAGATTAAGGATGCTACCGTCGGATTGATTCCTTTTTGTCCCACAATTTGTAACGTATATGCTACTCCGCAGGATAATACACCACCATACAATATGGGTTGCCATGCTGATAATATCTGTGTCATCTGTGGTTTTTCAACAAGAAACATAGGAATTGCCGATAATATTCCACATACAAAAAACTGTATACAGGACATTTTCACACCATCCACATATTCCGTAAAATAATCAATCACTAAAATATGAATTGCAAATAAAAATGCACATATGAGTACCAGCATGTCACCTTTTCCCACAGAAAACTCTTTTGTTATGCACAAAAAATACAATCCTGCCAACGCCAATCCAACACCAATCCAGACAAACGGTGTACATTTCTTTTTTTAAAAACAATCCTAAAACGGGCACAATAATAATATAAAATGCCGTAATAAATCCTGCCTTACCTACCGTAGTATAGGCAATTCCCATCTGTTGAAAATTACTTCCCAGACACAAACAGATTCCACATAGAATTCCGCCTAACAACAACTGTTTTTTATCTTTCGGACTTTCTTTCTTTTTAGAATCAGAAGGAGCAACCCTTCTCAAAAACCAAATGCATGGAATGAGAACAGCTCCTCCTATCAGACTTCTCACACAGTTATAGGTAAATGGTCCTAAATATTCATTTCCTACACTCTGTGCTACAAAGGCAGTACCCCAGATAAATGCTGTCAAGAACAACAGTATGGTATTTCTTATCTGTAACTTACTCATAAAACTACTTTTGTACTCCTGCTACTCCATTTCAACCGTTACTTTATCTAAATGCCAAATATCATCTACATATTCCTGAATGGTTCGGTCAGAAGTAAACTTACCGGAATGAGCCACATTTAACATTGCCATCTTTGCCCAACGTTTTTCATCGCTATATGCTTCTTCTACCCGCTCCTGCGCCTGTGCATAAGAACGGAAATCCTTCAGGATAAAGTATGTATCTGCATACTGTGTTTCCTGTGTATTTAACAGGGAATTGTATAACGGTCTAAACAACTCAGAATCATTACCGGAATAAAATCCGTTAATCAACTGCATTAATACCTGACGAACTTCCTGATCATTGTTAAATATCTGCATTGGGTCATAGTCTCTTTTTGCTTCATGCTCGATAACTTCCTGAGCACTCATACCAAAAATAAACTCATTTTCTTCCCCTGCTTCTTCTACAATCTCAACATTTGCGCCATCCATGGTTCCAAGTGTTACTGCTCCGTTTAACATAAACTTCATGTTTCCAGTTCCGGATGCTTCCTTACTTGCAGTAGAAATCTGTTCTGACACATCTGCGGCTGCAAAAATCCACTCTGCATTAGATACTTTATAATCTTCAATAAATACCACTTTTATTTTTCCATTGATACTTCTGTCGTTGTTGATTACTTCCGCTACATTGTTAATCAGCTTAATGGTAAGTTTTGCATTTCGATAACCGGCTGCTGCTTTTGCACCGAAAATAAATGTTCTTGGATAAAAATCCATATCCGGATGTTCTTTTATCTTGTTATACAAATACATAACATGCAGAATATTTAACAACTGACGTTTGTATTCATGAAGTCTTTTTACCTGTACATCAAAGATAGAACGTGGATTTACTTCGATTCCATTATGCTTCAAAATGTAATCTGCCAAACGCAACTTATTCTGATACTTGATATTCATAAATTCCTGCTGCGCTTTTTCATCCTCTGCATAAATTGCTAATTTTTCGATGTGTGGTAAATTTGTAACCCAATCGTTTCCGATTTTATCATTAATCCAATCTGCCAATAACGGATTACCGTGATATAAGAATCTTCGTTGTGTAATACCATTGGTCTTATTATTGAATTTTTCCGGGAACATCTCATAGAACTCATGCAATTCACGTTCTTTTAAAATTTCTGTATGAAGTCTGGCTACACCATTGACGGAATATCCTGCTGCAATAGCAAGATTTGCCATACGCACCTGTCCATCATAGATAATTGCCATCTTCTGTACCTTTCCGTCATCCCCCGGAAAACGCTTCTGAATGTCTAAAATAAATCTGCGGTTTATTTCTTCTACAATCTGGTAAATTCTTGGTAACAATCGTGAAAAAATTTCAATCGGCCATTTTTCCAAAGCTTCTGACATAATGGTATGGTTGGTATATGCACAGGTCTTTCCTGTAATCTCCCATGCCTCATCCCATTCCATGCCTTCTTCATCCAGCAAAATACGCATCAGTTCTGCTACTGCCACCGTAGGATGTGTATCATTCATCTGAATTGCAACCTTTTCCGGTAATTTACGCAAATCCGGATGATCCTTCTTATATCGTGCTATAGCACGCTGCACACTGGCTGAAACAAAGAAGTACTGCTGTTTTAAACGCAATTCTTTTCCCGCAATGTGATTATCATTTGGATATAATACTTCCACCAGATTCTTGGCAAGATTTTCCTGCTCTACTGCCTTTTTGTAATCTCCTTTGTCAAAGGAATTCAGTTCAAAGCACTGTACCGGCTCTGCATCCCAAATCATCAAGGTATTTACCATATTATTGTTATATCCGATGATTGGCATATCGTAAGGAACTGCCTTTACCGACTGGTATCCATCATGGATAAATTTTACTTTTCCCTGTTCATCCATTTCTGAACGCACATATCCGCCGAATTTTACTTCATAGGTATGTTCCGGACGACGCAGTTCAAATGGATATCCATCCTGTAACCAGTTATCCGGTTCCTCAATCTGATATCCATCCTGTATCTTTTGACGGAACATTCCATAGCGGTAACGAATACCACATCCGTATGCAGGATATCCTAATGTAGCTAAGGACTCCATAAAACATGCTGCCAGTCTTCCCAATCCACCATTTCCAAGTGCCGGATCCGGCTCCTGATCTTCAATGGCATTAATATCAAATCCGATTTCTTTTAGTGCCTCACTAACCTCTTTATAAGCGGTCAGATTAATCAGGTTGTTTCCCAATGCTCTTCCCATAAGGAATTCCATAGACATATAATAAAGAATCTTTGGATCTTCTTTTTCAAAAGTCTTCTGTGTTGCAAGCCACTGATCGATAATAACATCTTTTACCGTATATGCAACTGCCTGATATACTTCCTGTACCGATGCTTCCTCTAATGTCTTTCGATATAGATTCTTTACATTTCCCTTGACTTCTCGTATAAACTGCTCTTTTTCAAACATTCTGTTTTCCATAATACCCTCTCTCCTGTCTTGTGTAATGACACTTTTAGAAAAAGGAGAGTAGTCACCGATAAAAAGTGTTACTCTCCTTTTTAGTTTATTGTATTTTCTCTACGCCAAATGTTACTTTCTCACCGTTGATATTCCATTCTTTTTCATATCCGGTTACTGCACCTGCGGTAATCTTCTCACCCAGTACCTCTGACTGAATCTGTGCTCCGAACTTTTCAAAGATTTGACTGATTTTATCGCCTGCCTGATAAGAAATGGCAATTTTATCCATTACTTCAAATCCTGCTTCTTTACGCATTGTCTGAATCTTACTAATCAATTCACGCACAAATCCTTCCTCTAATAACTCTTCTGTCAGGTTGGTATCTAATACAACAGTTACTTCATTGTCACCTTCAGTTACATAACCTTCTTGCTGAGTCATGGTAATCAATAAATCCTCTTCACATAATACAACTTCTTCACTCACGCTGTCAAGTGTCAGACTACCCTTTGCCTTCAATTCTGCCATAGCCTTATTTCCGTCAAGCTCTGCTAATGCTTTCTGAATCTGACCTAAGAACTTACCGTATTTTGGTCCTACGGTACGCAACTGTGGCTTAAAGGTATAATCTGTAAAGCTGCTTACGTCATCTGTAAAGGTTACTTTCTTTACATTTAACTCTTCTTCGATAATCTCACAGAAGAACTTGGATAACTGATATGGAGCCTTTACAAACATGTTTCCGATTGGCTGACGGTTTTTGATATTTGCTGCATTTCTGCATGCACGACCCATTACTACAATTTTCAGAACAGCATCCATATTTTTCTCTAATTCTTTATCTACAAATGCTTCGTCTGCCACTGGGAAGTCACATAAATGAATACTTTCCGGTGCATCCTTATCAATGCTGCGAACCAGGTTCTGATAAATTTCCTCAGTTAAAAACGGAACCATTGGTGCTGCTGTTTTGCATACGGTTACTAATGCAGTATACAATGTCATGTATGCGTTGATTTTATCCTGTTCCATTCCCTTTGCCCAGAAACGTTCACGACATCTTCTGACATACCAGTTACTCATATCATCTACGAAATCCTGTAATGCTCTTGCTGCTTCCGGAATCTTATAACTTCCAAGATTGTTATCTACTTCTGTAATTAAGGTGTTTAACTTAGATAACAGCCATTTATCCATTACGGATAATTTATCATATTCCAAAGTATACTTTGTAGCATCAAATTCATCTATATTCGCATACAGTACAAAGAATGCATAAGTGTTCCACAAAGTACCCATGAACTTACGCTGTCCTTCCTGTACTGCCTTGCCATGGAAACGGTTTGGTAACCATGGTGCAGAGTTAATATAGAAGTACCAGCGAATTGCATCTGCGCCATAAGTCTGCAATGCATCAAATGGATCTACTGCATTTCCCTTGGACTTACTCATCTTCTGTCCATTTTCATCCTGAACGTGTCCTAATACAATAACGTTCTGGTAAGGTGCTTTATTAAATAACAAGGTTGACTCTGCCAACAGGGAATAGAACCATCCACGGGTCTGATCCACTGCCTCTGAAATAAACTGTGCAGGGAACTGTTTTTCAAATACTTCCTTATTTTCAAATGGATAATGATGCTGTGCAAATGGCATTGCTCCTGAATCGAACCAGCAGTCAATTACTTCCGGTACACGATGCATCTGCTTTCCACATTTTGGACACTTAATAGTAACTGCATCAATATAAGGACGGTGTAACTCTATTTCATCCGGGCAGTTGTCAGACATCTCTTTTAATTCTGCAATACTTCCTACAGAATGCATATGTCCACATTCACATTCCCAGATATTAAGTGGTGTTCCCCAGTAACGGTTACGGGAAATTCCCCAGTCCTGTACATTCTCTAACCAGTCTCCGAAACGTCCTTTTCCGATACTTTCCGGAATCCAGTTAATAGTATTATTATTGCGAATCAAATCCTCTTTTACTTCTGTCATCTTAATAAACCAGGATTCTCTTGCGTAATAGATGAGTGGTGTATCACATCTCCAGCAATGTGGATACTCATGTTCAAACTTAGGTGCATCAAATAACAACTTCTGATCTTCTAAGTCCTGCAATACCATTGGGTCTGCTTTCTTACAAAATACGCCTGCATATGGAGTTTCTTCTGTTAATTCACCTTTTCCATTTACAAACTGAACAAAAGGTAATTCATACTTTCTTCCAACCTTAGAGTCGTCTTCACCAAATGCCGGTGCGATGTGTACAATACCAGTACCATCTGTCATGGTTACATAACTGTCACAGGTTACAAAATGTGCTTTCTTATGCTGTTTTGCTGCTGCATCTGCGGCACACTGGAATAATGGTTCATATTCCTTGTATTCCAAATCTGTTCCTTTGAATGTTTCTAATACTTCATATGCCTTTTCACCAGCTTCTTTTTGTTCCTTACTTAATAAAGAACCAAGTACCTTATCCAGTAAAGCTTCTGCCATATAATAAGTATATCCATCGATTGCTTTTACTTTACAGTAAGTCTCATCCGGATTTACACAAAGTGCCAGGTTAGATGGCAAGGTCCATGGTGTTGTGGTCCATGCTAAGAAGTATGCATCTTCACCCTTTACTTTAAAGCGCACGATAGCAGAACGCTCTTTGACTGTCTTATATCCCTGTGCAACTTCCTGTGCAGACAATGGTGTTCCACAACGAGGGCAATATGGTACAATCTTAAATCCTTTGTATAATAACTTTTTATCCCAGATTTCTTTTAATGCCCACCATTCGGACTCGATAAAGTTATTGTCATAAGTAACGTAAGGGTTTTCCATGTCTGCCCAGAATCCAACAGTACCGGAAAAATCTTCCCACATTCCTTTGTATTTCCAAACGCTTTCCTTACATTTTTTGATAAATGGTTCTACACCATATTCTTCAATCTGTTCTTTTCCGTCCAGACCTAACATTTTTTCTACTTCCAATTCTACCGGAAGTCCGTGGGTATCCCATCCTGCTTTACGAGGAACCATTTTGCCCTTCATGGTCTGGTATCTTGGAATCATATCCTTAATAACACGAGTTAATACATGTCCGATATGTGGCTTTCCATTTGCTGTTGGCGGTCCGTCATAGAAGGTGTAAGTTTCTCCTTCTTTTCGGTTTTCCATACTTTTCTTAAAAATATCATTCTCTTTCCAGAATTCTTCTACCTGTTTTTCTCTTTCTACAAAGTTTAAATTGGTATCGACTTTGTTATACATACTCTGTATGTGCTCCTTTCCTATTGCATTATATAAAAGAATCCGCTTGTCGGGCTCTTTCGCGCCCGAGCGGTGTCGTTTACGACAATTTCCTATTGCAGAACAAAGAGTCCGCTTGTCGGACTCTTTCGCGCCCGAGCGGTGTCGTTTACGACTAATTTCTTCTCCGCGAGGTGTGCTTCCTTAGCGGAGCGTTTTTTATACAATAGGACGCAATTTCCTATTGTATAAAAAAAACTCTGCCCTGTAAAAGGACAAAGCTTATAAATGCATTGTTACCACCTGTTACATTGTACTTAAGGTCACCCTTGCATACACGATTCCCATAACGGAGGAATTTCCGTCCGTACCTACTTGTGCCATATGGCAGGTTCAGCCGGCAACTTGGAAGTGATGTTCCGGTATTCTCTACTAGTACCGGTTTCCACCCTCCCGGCTCTCTGAAACGTTTGATAACAGGAACCTTATCTGTTCCTGAATACCGTACTGTCTTCGTCATCGTCTTTTCAAAAATCTTTTTACATTATAAAACCTGCAATATCTCTTGTCAAGACATTGCAGGCTGTTTTTAAAAGTGTATTTTACACTCCACTATAATACTGATTTAATATTCTATCATAATATCCACTATTAATAGCCCACAATCCGATTAGAATTAAGGCTACAAATATAAGCACTCCTACTGCTCCACACACAATTCCTGCAATAGCCATTCCCTTGCTCTCATTTTTTACAATTTGAACAATTCCAAGTACAATCGCTACGATACCACAAACCGGTGCTGCATATGTCAAAATCGGAAGTCCTACATATGTGCTGCATATCAGTACGATAGATAAAATTCCGCAAACCATAGATGCGATTCCAAGTCCAGTTCCCTGTCCCTTTCCGGAACCATAATTCTGTTCCCAGGACGGCTGATTTCCATTTCCGTAAGAATATTGATTGTTTGGTTGCTGATAGTTTGTCTGCTGATTATTCGGTTGCTGATTTCCATAAGAATAATTTGGGTTCTGCTGCCCCTCATTTATCTGCTGGTCATTGTTATCAAAAGTATTGTTAACATCACTCATGATATATCCTCCTCAATTATAGTATAGTAAAAATTATATCAGACACTTTTTTACTTTACAAGTCAAAATTTAGGATTCCACTTTATTATCTATAAAAATAAATAAAGCAAAATCGCAACATTTTTCCCTATTTTATGCAGAAAAACCTTGCCAAATCACTATTTTGTGGTAAAATACAAAGGTCGGTCACTTCCCTATTATAAAGTGGCTGTAAAAAATTAAGGATACTATTGGTTTTCCCGAATCATTTTACGGGATAGATGGAAGAAAGAAGGATTATTTTATGAAAATGAAACGAGAGGACATTCGTAACATTGCCATTATCGCCCACGTTGACCATGGTAAAACTACTCTGGTAGACGAATTATTGAAGCAAAGTGGTGTGTTCCGTGCCAATCAGGAAGTACAGGAACGTGTTATGGACTCCAATGATATTGAACGTGAAAGAGGTATTACTATCCTTTCCAAAAACACTGCCATTACTTATAAGGATGTAAAAATCAATATTATTGATACTCCCGGACATGCAGACTTCGGTGGTGAAGTAGAGCGTGTACTGAAAATGGTAAACGGTGTTGTTTTGGTAGTAGATGCTTTTGAAGGTGTTATGCCACAGACCAAATTCGTTTTGATGAAGGCTCTCTCTTTAGACTTGCCTGTTATTGTATGTATTAACAAAATCGACCGTCCGGAAGCACGTCCTGACGAAGTAATCGATGAAGTATTAGAGTTATTTATGGATTTGGATGCTTCTGACGAACAGCTTGACTGTCCATTTATTTATGCTTCTGCAAGAGATGGATATGCCATGAAGAGTTTAGATGATGAACCGGACAACATGGTTCCATTATTTGAAACCATTCTTGACTATATTCCTGCACCGGAAGGTGACCCGGATGCCAGCACACAGGTTTTAATCAGTACCATTGACTACAATGAATATGTAGGACGTATCGGTGTTGGTAAAGTAGACAATGGTGTATTGAAGGTAAATCAAGAAGCTATTGTAGTAAACCATCACGAGCCAGACAAACAACAGAAGGTGCGTATCAGCAAGCTTTATGAATATGATGGATTAAACAAGGTTGATGTTACAGAAGCAAAGATTGGTTCTATCGTAGCAATCTCCGGTATTGCAGACATTCACATTGGTGATACTATCTGCTCCCCAGAGAATCCGGTAGCAATTCCTTTCCAAAAGATTTCCGAACCTACCATTTCCATGAACTTCATTGTAAATGATAGCCCGCTTGCCGGACAGGAAGGAAAATTTGTTACTTCCCGTCATTTGCGTGACAGATTATTCCGTGAATTAAATACAGATGTTTCTCTTCGTGTAGAAGAAACCGACAGCCCGGATAGCTATAAAGTTTCCGGTCGTGGAGAACTTCACTTATCTGTATTAATTGAAAATATGCGTCGTGAAGGTTATGAATTTGCAGTAAGTAAAGCTGAAGTTTTATACCATACAGATGAAAATGGCAAAAAATTAGAGCCTATGGAAATTGCTTATGTAGATGTTCCGGATGAATTTACCGGAAGTGTTATTGAAAAGTTAAGCCAGCGAAAAGGAAGCCTTTTAAACATGGGACCTATCGCAGGTGGATACACCAGATTAGAGTTCAACATTCCTTCCCGTGGATTAATCGGTTATCGTAGCGAATTTATGACTGATACCAAGGGAAATGGTATCATCAATACTATTTTCAACGGCTATGAGCCATACAAAGGCGAAATTGCTTACCGTAAGACCGGTTCTCTGATTGCTTTTGAAAGCGGCGAATCTGTAACATACGGTCTGTTCAGTGCTCAGGAACGTGGTACTCTCTTTATCGGACCTGGTGCAAAAGTATATGCCGGTATGGTTATCGGACAAAGCTCCAGAGCAGAAGACATTGAGTTAAATGTATGTAAGAAAAAGCATTTAACCAATACCCGTTCTTCCAGTGCAGATGAAGCTCTGACCCTGACTCCACCTAAGATTTTAAGTTTGGAACAGGCATTGGAATTCATCGAAACAGACGAACTCTTAGAGGTTACACCGGAAAGTCTTCGTATCAGAAAGAGAATCTTAGATCCTACCCTTAGAAAAAGAGCCGGATTTAAAAAACAATAAGTTTTGCATTTTAAAAGGCGGCACCTGTTCTTCCCAACAGATACCGCCTTTTTAATGTAATAGGAAATTACCTCCTATTACATTAAAAATCTAGACAATTTTTATGACTTTCTCGCTTTTAAACGATTCATCATTAAAGCAATTGCAAATACTGCTATTGCAAATGCAAGCATTATCAGCCAATTTCGATAAATATCTCCTGCTTCTGATAAACTTTTTATTTTCCAAATACTATTATTAGAACTTACATACCAGTAGGATGGTACAAACTTTGCAACCTTTTGCATTCCTTTATTCATTAAGTCTATGGGTACAAATACGCCTCCTAAGAAGCTGAATGCCAAACCTATAACATTGGCAGCCATGTTAAGTTGGGCATCATCCTTTGCCTGTCTTCCTGCCAAAAATGCAATGCTTAAGCACACCAGCATAAATGCTAATGCATTTCCCATGCTTAAAATTCCTCGAAAACTTCCCATATAATTCGGATACATAATCCATGCTACCAACATGAATACACCATACTCCAATAACATAATTCCCAGACTTCCCAGAACCATTTGCAGGTTTCTCTGGAAAAAGCTCATGGAAGAACACCGATTTCTGGCATCCAGATTTTTTTCATTAAATATTATTAACACACAGCTAAGACTTACCATCATAATACACAGAAAAATGTATGGAATATAATCAAAAAAATATGCAGCAGCCGGTTTTGTTCCGCTATCCTCTACACTCAAAAATTCCACTTTACTCTCTTTTTCCATATTATCAAGTGTCTTTTGGGCTGCCTGTTCCGGTTCATATCCACCATCAATATACATACCAAGCTTTTGCAAAAATTCGTCAATTTCCATTTTTGCCAAATATGCGGTATTATTTCCCGGAACTGCTGTTCCCTCTAACACTTCCTCACGCTCTCCTGCTAAAAACTTTTCCGTAAAATCTTCCGGAATAATCAGCACATACTGAATATCTCGATAATACATAGCATCTAAGAGGTCTTCCCGCTCCTTTGGAATGTCTTTTATCTCATTTTCCTTTTCTAAATAGGCTACTAATGCTTCTCCTAACTTACCATTATCTTGATTTTCCACTCCGATTTCCATACAAACTTTGGAAAAATCAGAGGTATCATTCTTTTGTCCATTAGAGGAAAGCACGAAAGTCAATGCCAAATAAATCACCATATAGACTATCATTGCCGTCTTATTTTTATTTAAAATCTTAAAAAACGCCTTAAATACTTGCATAACGTTCCCTCCTTACCATAAGATAAGAACCAATGCACAATATCACTGTAATTGCTAACAGCCCTAACATACACTGATTATATCTGGTATATGTGTCGTAAATATTTAAACTATACATTGCCTTTACAATCAGCGATGCCGGATTAATACGATTTATTACCGGTGCATAAGTTTCCACTAACTGATACATTCCACTTGCCATAAGTCCTGCCAAAAAGCATTCAATCATGGTAACTCCAATACATAAACCTTCTCTTACACTTTCTTTTATTTTTCCAATACTTCCAACAAATACCCCAGTCATAACACCTATGGCACTTCCAATTAGTATCATCAATAAAATTCTTACAGTTTCATCCCCTAAATTTACCTTTAAGGCATATTTTAAATACATAGCTCCAAATACCGTACAGAAGAATTGCGCTGTAATTTTTGCACAGATATCTGCCAATAAAATCACAAATCGATTGGTACTTGCCACAACTCTTCTTGCTCCAAGAGCGGATAAATTTGCTTTAAATGCTACTGCACAGTTCACACCGGAAAAACAGCCATAAAGACAGTTCATAGCAATCAGTGCATAGAAATAATCTGACATCATATCCATATTTCGATTTGTAATGCTGTTTTCTTTCAAATAATTCCACTGTTTTGCAATATTGCCCGCTACCATTTGAAGATTTTCCGGATGCTCTGCTGCAATTTCAGAAAATGCTCCCACGGTCTTTTCATATTGTTCCTGAATACTTTTTAAGATACTGGTATCCATTCCTTCTTCTGTTACCGTAAGCGTGATACTGCTTCCATTCCAGAAAATCCCCTTTACTTCTTCCTCACGCAACAACTTCTTTGCTTCTTCTCCAGAAACTTTCTGCACTTTTACTAACTGATTTTCTTCTTCTAATTCCGTCAATAATGTTTCAAATTCCTGTTGTGATTGTTCCTCTTCCACATAAGCCACCGGTATCTGCTGAAACATAAATTCCCGTTCATTCATATCTCCAAAGCTGACTTTAAAAAGAGTTCCCAGTATAATCGGAAATAAAATATTCCAAAACATCAGATATTTTTCTCTTGCACACCGCTTTAACCCATATCCATATGCTCTAAAAAACATTCTGCTGCACCTCCTAGCCTTCTGCCAAATCCCGCAGTTCTTTTCCTGTAATTTCCAAAAATACATCATTTAAGGTTGGAAGTTCTGTGTAAACACGTCCAAAACTGATTTCTTTCTGCTGGAAATAGTCCAAAATACGCACCAGATTATGTTTTCCACCACTGCATCGTATTTCTAACATTCCCTTGTCATATGTTAGCTGATATACATGTTGCAAAGACTGAATCTCTTCTAATTGCTCCGGTGTTAATTCCATTACTTCCATATGAATCTTTTCTCCGGTCTTAATCATTGCTTTTAATTCCTCTTTCGTTCCGGATGCAACACAACGACCTTTATCTAAAATAGCAATTCTACTACAAATCTGCTCTACTTCCTCCATATAATGGGAAGTATAGATAATCGTTGCTCCTTCCCTGTTTAGCTTCTGTATTCCCTCTAAAATGCGATTTCTGCTTTGTGGGTCTACGGCCACTGTAGGCTCATCCAAAATAATCAATTTCGGCTTATGTGCAATGCCACAGGCAATATTCAAACGTCGCAACAATCCTCCGGAAAGTTTTTTCGGCAAAAACTTACGAAAGTCCTCTAGGCCTGCAAATGTAATTGCCTCTTCTACACATTTTTTACGCTCTGTTTTATCCTTAATATAAAGTCCGCAAAAATAATCAATATTTTCCTGTACAGTCAGGTCCTCAAATACTGCTACATTTTGCAGTACCACTCCAATCTGTTGTTTGATGCGATAACTATCTGGCTGAATCTCTTCTCCAAAAACTTTTACACTTCCTTTGTCAAAATTCAACAATGCCAGAATGCAGCTAATGGCTGTTGTCTTTCCACTTCCGTTTGGTCCTAATAATCCAAATATCTCTCCTTTTTCTACCGTAAGATTCAAATGATCTAATGCCACCAGTTCTTTATATCTTTTTACCAGATTTTCTATTTCCACAACTTTTTCTGCCATGGTACTCCTCCTTTTTCCTTTTGATAGTACCATCTTAGCAAACGAATTTATTTTCTCCTAGTGTGTTCTGTCATTTTTCAATGTGACAAATGTCATATTCTGTATTATACTATAACCAAAAGTTTGAACGGAGGACTTCCATGCGTGTTTTTATAGATAAGTTAGCACTCCTCATCAGTTGCTTTCTTTTTCAACTCTATTATTATAAAAATCCAGGCACCATGCATGTATTAGCATTGCTTGCTGCCCTTACTTTTATTTGTCTTTGTACTTATTGCAATCCCGACTTGTTATCTATAAAAGACTTATCCCCACAATTTCGCTATTTAGAAATCGGACTTTGTCTTTTCTTTTTGTTACCGGCTCTCACCGAGCCACTATTTACCTGCTTTTTGCCACTATTGTTTTATGAACTGGCATTTCTACAGATATGGTGTTTGATCCCTGCGGGAATTGTTGTGTTTCTCCTATCCGATTTTCATACACTTTCCTTTTCTTTACTGCTTTTTCTTTTGATGTTACTTGCCTTTTGGCTCAAGCAAAAAACGGTGAATCTTTTGCAGTTAGAACAGGAATTCAAACGCCTGCGTGATACCTCTACGGAATATAATTTGTTACTGCGTGAAAAAAATCAGGAGCTTTTAAAACAGCAGGACTATGAAATTCATGTGGCAACCTTAAAGGAACGAAACCGTATTGCAAGGGAAATCCATGATAATGTAGGACATATGCTTTCTCGCTCTATTTTACAATCCGGTGCTCTTATTGCCATCAATAAAGACCCTGCTTTAAAAGAACCTCTTACGGCACTAAAAGACACCTTATCTCTTGCTATGAATTCTATTCGGGAATCTGTTCATGATTTACATGATGACTCGGTAGATTTAAAATCTACTTTGCAAACTATGCTGAAAGACTTTTCTGACTATGAAATACATTTGGAATATGACATGGGAGCACTAATTCCGAAAAACATTAAGTACTGCTTTATAGCCATTGCAAAAGAGGCGCTTTCTAATGTTACCAAACACAGTAATGCTACACGCATTACAATTACTGTTCGTGAACACCCAAGCCTCTATCAATTAATTATACAAGACAATGGTACAAACATTCAGATTTCTGATTCCGGAATCGGACTTGAAAATATGAAAGAGCGTATTGAGCAACTTCATGGACGCATAGACTTTACAACGGAACAGGGCTTTCGTATCTTTATTTCTGTTCCAAAACACACATACTGATTTAGGAGGTTTTTATGAAAATTGTAATTGTAGATGACGATAATCTCGTATCTTTATCTTTAAAAACTATCTTAGAAGCATCTGGAAAGGTTTCTGTGGCTGAAATAGGTAAAAACGGACAGGAGGCAATTTCTCTATACGAAAAGCATCTACCTGACGTTTTATTGATGGATATTCGTATGGATACCATGACAGGTCTGGAAGCTGCGGAAGTAATACTAAAAAAATATCCGGATGCTAAAATTCTATTTCTCACCACCTTTTCAGATGATGAATACATTGTCCGCGCCTTACGTCTGGGTGCCAAGGGATACATACTAAAACAAGACTTTGAAAGCCTTTTGCCTGCACTCACCTCTGTTCTTAATGGGCAAAGTGTATTCGGAAGTGAAGTTGTTGGAAAACTCCCCGGCTTTTTGGATAAAACCAATCGCTTTGACTATTCTGCCTTTGATATTACTGCAAAGGAAATGGAATTAATTGAATTAATTGCAGATGGGCTTAGCAATAAAGAAATTGCAGAACGGTTATTTTTAAGTGAAGGAACTGTGCGTAACTACTTAAGCTCTGTTTTGGAAAAACTGGAATTAAGAGACCGAACACAACTGGCTGTATTCTATTATAAGAACTTGAAGTAAAAACATTTTGGTTTCCTATATATAATCAAAAATCCCTTGTATTGCATCTGTTATGTTAATGATATCCGGCATTGATATTTTACCAATTTTTGAAAATCCTCGCACATTTAAATCTAATAATGCGAGTTTTTCACATTGAACATAACCTTTTATCCATTCTGTTTCAATGATTATATGAAGTGCTCCCGGTTCCCCATCGGCAAAAATAGGACACCCAATAATTTCTCCCGTTTGATTGAAAAAATCCTTACTTACCACAAGTACCGGATGTTTTATTTTTTCTATCTTTATAATATCTCCCTGATGTAATACTTCTTTCACTCCCAAACCTCTCTTCCTACTGCTTCTCCCCAATCATATTCGCCATCCAATTCTAATTTTCCATTAAATTCAGCAGTTCTTTCCTCCAAGGTTTTATGTCTAAACGGCTTCACTAATGTAATCATACCATCTGCCACCTTTACCTCAAGCACATCATCAATCGAAATATTTGCTTCCTGCAAAATATCTTTTGAAATACGAATTCCCTGACTATTTCCCCATGCTTTCACTTGTGCCTGCATAAAAATCCCTCCTTTTCTTGGTATATACATAGTATATACTTTTGCATATAAAAAATCAATGTAGTTTTTAAATTCTGCTAAGAACTCTATCTTTGGTTTCATAAAAAGAGACTGTAAACACATATTCTGTGTTACAATCCCTTTTCAGATTCTTATATTTTTCTATTTTTTACAGCTTCTTGATTCTTTCAATTGCTGCTACGGTGTTCTCATAAGTACCGAATGCAGTCAGTCTGAAATATCCTTCTCCGTGTGGTCCAAATCCGGAACCTGGGGTTCCTACGATATTGGCATTTTCTAATAAGTAATCAAAGAACTCCCAAGAAGTCATCTTGTCCGGTGTCTTTAACCAGATATAAGGTGCATTTACACCACCAAATACAGTAAATCCGGCATCCTGAAGTCCTGTTTTAATGGTTGCTGCATTCTTCATGTAGTAAGCAACCTGTTCTTTTAACTGTGCTTTTCCTTCTGGAGAATAAGTTGCTTCTCCTGCTCTTTGTACGATATAAGGTGCTCCGTTGAACTTGGTTCCATGACGACGTGCCCACATAGCATTTAAGGAAGCATCTCCGCACTTTAAGTCCTTTGGAACAACGGTATATCCAAGACGTACTCCGGTAAATCCGGCATTCTTAGAATAACTCTTTAACTCGATTGCACAAGTTCTTGCACCTTCACATTCGTAAATAGAATGGGCTACATTACTTTCTGAAATATATGCTTCATATGCTGCATCGTAAAGGATAATTGCTCCTACTTTATTTGCATAATCTACCCATTCCTGTAACTGCGCTTTTGTGATTGTAGTTCCGGTAGGGTTATTTGGCAGACACAGATAAATCAAATCCGGTGTTTCCTTTGGAAATTCCGGTACAAAATTATTTTCCATGGTACATGGCATATAAATTACATTACTCCATGTCTCTGTGTTGGTATCATATACACCGGTTCTTCCTGCCATTACGTTAGAATCTACATATACAGGGTAAACAGGATCACAAACTGCGATTTTATTGTCTATGGCGAAAATTTCCTGAATATTTGCAGAATCGCTCTTTGCTCCATCAGAAACAAAAATTTCATCTGCTGAAATATCACATCCTCTGGACTTATAATCATTTTCTACAATTGCATTTCTTAAGAATTCATATCCTAAGTCCGGTGCATATCCATGGAATGTTTCAGCATGTCCCATTTCATCTACTGCTTTATGCATTGCTTCGATTACTGCCGGTGCGATTGGCTGTGTTACATCACCAATTCCCAAACGAATAATATTCTTATCTGGATTTGCTTCTGTAAAAGCACTTACTTTTTTTGCAATGGTACTAAATAAATAGCTACCTGGCAACTTCTGATAATTGTCGTTAATTTTATACATCTTGCTCCTCTTTCTGCCTCTTGGCTGTTTATTTTACTCTATTCCTTCCGGCAATGTAATAATGCCGTCAAATACGGTTGTTGCCGGTCCGGTCATATAAACCGGCGCATCACCGCCATTCCACTGTATTTTCAGGTCACCACCTAACAGTTTTACGGTAACCTCTTTTTGAACCAAACCATTTAAAATAGCTGCTACGGCAGTCGCACAGGCTCCGGTTCCGCATGCAAGGGTTTCTCCGCTTCCGCGTTCCCATACACGCATTCTTAATGTGTTTTCATCTAATACATTTACAAACTCTGTGTTAATTCTTTTTGGAAAACGTTTGTGATTTTCAAAATCCGGTCCCATTGATTCTAAGTCCAGTTCTCGTACATCTTCTTCCATAAAAATAACACAATGTGGATTTCCCATAGATACACCATTCATCTGATAAGTCTTTCCTTTTACTTCTAATGGCACATCAATGGCACGTTCTCCCTCTGCTACTACCGGAATCTTCTCTGGTACTAACTCCGGAGAGCCCATGTTTACCTTTACCAAGGCAACCTTTCCATTTTCAATGGTTAAGTCCAAATGCTTGATTCCCGCAAGTGTTTCTACGCTGATATTGGTTTTATCCGTAAGTCCGTAATCGTACACATACTTTGCCACACAACGGATTCCATTTCCACACATTTCTCCCTGAGAACCGTCTGCATTATACATATCCATTTGAAAATCTGCCACCTTGGATGGCTTTATCAATATCAATCCGTCTGAGCCAACTCCAAAATGTCTGTCACTTACATACTTTGAAACTGCTGATGGATCTTTTATTGTCTCATTAAAACAATTTACATAGACATAATCATTTCCAATTCCATGCATTTTTGTAAATTTCACGCAATCACCTTCCCTTCTTTTTCTGCTCTTCAACTGAGCATACTTAAAATCATTTGCGCTGTATCTGTTAGTCCCGTTCCGCTATCCATGCTTGTCTTTTGCATATAGCGATGGGCTTCTTCTTCTGTCATATTATTTCTTATCATCAACAATTCTTTGGCTTGTTGAATCAATTGTTTCTCTTCCTGGCTCCGCTCTTTGGGAACTGCTTTGCGCTTCTTACGCTGCCGTTCCATAGCATATACCATCATTTCCATTGTACTTACTAATTCGTGTACCTTAAGCGGCATAGACAGACACATAACATCTTCTATTTCTCTTTCTTCACACAAATTTGGTGATGCCACCATCAGCATTTGAAAATGTGGCGGCAAATATTCATGTAATTCCGTATATATCATGTCCTGCAGGCGATACCCGCATACAACAATACCATCCCCCAGCATATCGGCATTTTGTAAAACCTGAGCACCTGTTACACATACTGAACCAACCTGAAATCCGCTTTTTATCAGAATGTTTTTTATGCTTTTCCCATTTTCGATTTTCGGGAATGCTACTATTACGTTTATCAAGACAATTCCTCCATGGAATTATATTTTGTAAAGATACTCATTGATTTCCCAGTCAGTAATCTGCTGACGGTATGCTGCCCACTCTTCTCGTTTGGCTTCGGCATACTTTTTAGAAACATGATCTCCTAATATTCCCTGAATAAATTCATCTTTTTCCATTTCTTCTATCGCTTCATTCAAATCTGTTGGAAGTGCCTCAATATGCAATGCTTCCATCTCTTCTTCTGTCATATCGAAAATATTACCGTTTACTGCTTCCGGAGGCATAATCTTATTTTTGATTCCGTCTAATCCTGCGGAAAGGCATACTGCCAATGCAAGATATGGATTTGCTGCTGAGTCCGGACTACGCAGCTCTACTCTTGTTCCTTCACCTCTTGCTGCCGGAATACGGATTAACGGACTTCTATTGGTACCTGACCATGCAATATGCACCGGTGCTTCAAATCCCGGTATCAAACGTTTATAGGAATTTATCAGTGGATTGGTAATTGCTGTCATACCCTTCATATGTTTCATAATTCCGCCAATGAAGTAATATGCTTCTTTACTTAATCCCAGTTCATCTGATGGGTCTGCAAAAATATTTTTTCCATCCTTAGAAACAGAAATATTGATATGCATCCCGGAACCATTGATTTCCTGTTTCGGCTTTGGCATAAAGCTTGCAAACAATCCAAAACGTTTTGCAATGGTCTTTACTGCTAGCTTAAATGTCATAATATTATCTGCGGTGTGCAGTGCCTCATCATATTTAAAATCTATCTCATGCTGAGCCGGAGCCGCTTCATGATGAGATGCTTCTATTTCAAATCCCATGTCTTCCAGTGTCAATACCATATCACGTCTGGCATTCTCGCCCAAATCCACCGGACCCAAATCAAAATATCCTGCACGTTCATGAGAAATTGTAGTAGGTCTTCCTTCATCATCTGTATGAAACAGGAAAAACTCACATTCCGGACCTACGTTGAACTGGTATCCCAGTTCTGCCGCCTGAGCAACTGTTTTTCTTAAAATATATCTTGGGTCACCCTCGAAAGGTTTTCCGTCCGGACGATAAATGTCACAAATAATTCTTGCAACCTTTCCCTGCTGTGGACGCCATGGAAAAATTACAAAAGTATCTAAATCCGGATATAAATACATATCCGATTCTTCTATTCTTACAAATCCTTCTATGGATGAACCATCAAACATACATTGATTATTTAATGCTTTTTCTAACTGACTCTTTGTGATTGCTACATTTTTCAATGTACCAAACATATCGGTAAATTGAAGTCGAATAAATTCTACATCTTCGTCTTCTACCATCTGTATGATGTCCTGCTTCGTATACTTACTCATGACGTAACACTCCTTTTCTTTCTTCTGTTTCTGATAATAGCAGTGGTTGTATTGTTTGTCAAATTACTTTCCGCAAAGTGATAATACTTTCTCAAATTTCATTTTCCCTCCAAATAAATCAAGGGCACTTCCAACGGTTACATTCAGGTTATTTTTCCCTAACTCCTTCAACTCCCGCAGGTCTTCCATAGATCCTACTCCTCCTGCATAAGTAATGGGAATCTTGCTCCAGCCTCCAAACAATATCGCCAGTTCTTTTTCAATTCCGGCGGCTTTTCCTTCTACATCTACCGCATGCACCAAAAACTCATCTGCATACTGAGATAATCGCTCTAACAATTCTATTGTAACCTTTTCATCTGTAAACTTCTGCCACCGGTCAGTTACAATATAATAACCGTCTTCCTGTTTGCGACAGCTTAAATCCAGTACCAAATGCTCTTTTCCTGTCACCTGTACCAGCTTTTCCAGATTCTCATAATTAATATTTCCGTCTTTAAATACATAGGACGTAACAATCACATGGCTGGCACCTGCCTCTAAAAATTCTGCGGCATTCTCTGCTGTGATTCCGCCCCCGATTTGCATGCCCCCCGGATATGCCTGCAAAGCATTCAACGCCTGCTTTCTGGTCTCATTATAATATTCACTCCCCTTTGGATTTAGAAGTATAATATGCCCTCCCTTTATGCCATGCTTTTGGTATAATTTTGCAAAAAAGGCTGCATCCTGTTCCGATACAAAATTTTCTTCTGCCTGATTTCCTTCATCTTTGAGACTTCCCCCTACAATTTGTTTTACTTTTCCATTATGAATATCTATGCATGGTCGAAATTCCATTTTTTACTCCTTTTTTCCTGATGCCTATTGTTTCCTTATTAAAATATCACATTTGAAAAAAAATGAAAATATAAAATCTCTTTTCTATTTGAATATTTTATCATTATTTGCATATCATAAGTAATTCTTTACTTATTTAGTAGTAAAAACGATAAATATTTTCGTCTCTAAATGCCAATGAGCTTGAGTTTCCGCAAATTGCATTTGAAAGGTGAATAAATCTAACTAAAATGCCAATCTGCCATATTTTGAAAGGATTTATGTGGTAGTTCTTTGACTAGAGGCACTTTAACAAGCCCCGTCTAAT
>JAAYPT010000073.1 GCA_012519695.1 Clostridiales bacterium
AACAAAAAACTTCATAAACAACGTCATGGCGAATCCACCATTCGCTCTTTTGTCATGTCATTTTTTATTTCTAGTTCATTATACACTATTTCTGACGATTTGAGGAATTTCCTATTACATAAAAAACTGCCATGAAGTATTTTCATACTCACGACAGTTTTCGGGGTGTTATGTTATTATTTAATTATTTTCTTTTTACGTTAAATGCTCCCATTCCTGGGTAAACAGCTGCATCGCCTAACTGTTCTTCAATTCTTAATAACTGGTTGTATTTTGCAACACGTTCACTTCTGCTTGGTGCACCGGTCTTAATCTGGCAAGTATTCAAAGCTACTGCAAGGTCTGCAATAGTAGTATCTGCTGTTTCACCGGAACGATGTGAAGAAATTGCAGTATATCCTGCCTTATGTGCCATTTTGATTGCTTCCAAAGTTTCAGATACAGAACCAATCTGATTTAATTTAATTAAGATTGCATTTCCGCATCCTAATTCAATACCCTTAGACAATCTCTCTGTATTGGTTACGAACAGGTCATCACCTACTAACTGAACCTTATCTCCTAATTCAGCAGTCAGCTTCTGCCATCCTTCCCAATCTTCTTCATCCAAAGCATCTTCGATAGAAATAATTGGATATTTTTCTACTAATCCTTTCCAATGAGCAATCAACTCTTCAGAAGTGAATTTTGCACCAGCCTTTGGTAATATGTATTCGCCCTTCTTAGAACCTTTCCATTCACTGGAAGCTGCGTCCATAGCAATCATGAAGTCCTTACCCGGTTCATATCCTGCATTCTTTACTGCTTCTAAAATATACTGAATTGCTTCTTCATCAGATGCAAGGTCCGGAGCAAATCCACCTTCATCACCAACAGAAGTTGCTAATCCTTTGCTCTTTAATAATGCTGCTAATGCATGAAATACCTCTGCACACCAACGAAGTGCTTCTTTGAAGCTTGGAGCACCTACAGGCATAATCATAAATTCCTGTACGTCTACGGTATTTGCTGCGTGAGCACCACCATTTAAAATATTCATCATAGGAACTGGTAAACGATTACCGGAAATTCCTCCAAGGAAACGATATAGCGGAATATCTAATGCAATAGAAGCTGCTCTTGCTGCTGCAATAGAAACAGCCAAGATTGCATTTGCGCCAAGCTTAGACTTGTCTTTTGTTCCATCTGCATCGATCATTGCTTTATCAATTGCATAAATATCAGATGCATCCATTCCTACAACTGCATCGCTAATGATTGTGTTGATATTTTCTACTGCCTTGGTAACACCTTTTCCAAGGTATCTTCCTTTATCGCCATCGCGAAGCTCCAGAGCCTCAAATTCTCCGGTAGATGCACCACTTGGTGCTGTTCCTCTTCCTACTGTTCCATCAACAAGAACCACTTCTGCTTCTACCGTAGGATTTCCTCTGGAATCCAAAATCTCTCTTCCGATTACTTTTTCAATCTGTAAATAATCCATTTCTTGAAATCTCCTTCCAACTCTCTTTTAAGACAAACCTCCCGGAAGGGAGTCAACCTTCCGGTGAATACAATTCCAATTGTTTTCTGAGGAGTCTTTATGATTTACACTCGTTTAGTTAGCTTTGTCTAACCTTGTTTATCATAATTGATTTTGCTTCTAAAATCAAGGATTTAAAATGATAGGATTTCTCACTTTTTCGTATACCAGCCTTTGGTATTCTCTCTAACGGTTACAAAATTATGATAAATACCATTTTTTTGCAGTAATTCTTCATGAGTGCCTCTCTCTGCGATTCTTCCGTCTGCAATTACCATAATCTGATCTGCATTTCGTATGGTATTTAAGCGATGCGCAATCACAAGAAGTGTTTTTCCTTTGCAAAGTTCACTAATCGCCTGCTGGATATAACTCTCGTTATCTGTATCTACACTGGCTGTAGCCTCGTCCAAAATAACAATCGGTGCATCCTTTAAAATACATCTGGCAATGGAAATTCGTTGTTTTTCTCCACCAGACAACGATGCTCCACCTTCTCCAATCACAGTTTCAAACTGCTCCGGCAATGACATAATAAAATCATAGCATCGTGCCTTTTTTGCAGCCTCAATCACTTCTTCCCTTGTAGCTTCCGGTCTTCCCATACTGATATTGTTATAAATCGTATCTTGGAATAAGTAAACCCTCTGGAATACCACACTCATCTGATCCATCAATTCAGACAAAGGAATCTTTCTGATATCCTTGCCTCGCACCAGTATCTGTCCTTCCTTTACATCCCAAAATCGTGTAAGTAAATTGGCAATGGTTGATTTTCCTCCACCGGAGGGTCCTACCAATGCCATCATATGATTTTTTTCTAAAGTAAAAGAAATATCATGTAGTACTTCTTTTTCTCCATAGCCAAACCGTACATGTTGAAATTCTATCTCAGGTACATTCTTTCCTTCTGCGGACTTTGGCAGATGTTCCCTGCCATCATCTGTCAACTCTGCCTCCTGAAATACCTCTTCCATACGATCCAGACAGCTGCTCATAACCGTTAATCTTGTACTCTGTCCATATAATGCTTTTAACGGTCCAAACAAGTCGAATACAAACAGCATCATGCCTATCACATACATTGCAGACATCATTCCCTTGTTATAAAGGAGAAACGATAGTCCAATGATTCCTACTGCTCCAAGACCATATACCAGATTCAAGCCTCGCTGCCATGGTCCATGGCTGATTTCAAAGTCAAGATTCGTTTCACAACTCTTTTGAAAATTCTCCGTTAAATCTTTCGATTTTTCTCCCAGCAAATTATAAGTTTTGGTAATTCCAATACCTTCCACAAAGTCCAGTACCGCCTCTGTTAAATTCTCACTCTGCTCCTGTCTTTTTGTAGAATCCTGTAACGCATCCTTTCGCATTCCACTTGCAATTGGCATAGCTATCAATACCACCAAGATTGCTGTTATTCCCAAATACACATTGAAAAACAACATAAATACCAACATGATAATTTCTGCAAAAATCTCGCTCATCATATCCGCCAATGCTGTCATACAGTTTTCTTCTGCAAAGACCATATCTGTGGACAATACGGAACTGATTTTTCCGATATTTCCTTCGGTAAAATATCCCATTGGCATTTTTCTTAAATGAGCACCCAGTTCCTTTCGCTTTTCGGAAAATACCACAAATCCGGTAGCTGACTGCAAACGATCTGCTATATTTTGACACAATGCCTGTAACAAAATACAAACTACTACTGCGATTCCAATAAAAAGACACTTTTCGGCTGTCATTCGTTTTTCCATAAAATCACTTAGCATTATAAATGCCAACATGATTGGTGCCTTGCTGAGCATTGATTTTATAAAAGAAAAAAGAAATGCCAATTTTACCTTTCCTTTGTATTTTCCTGTTATCTTTAAAATACGTTTTATAATTGCAATCATATTGTTTCAGCCTCCTTTTTTGAATCCTTTATATCTACACTCCAATCTGCACTTTCCTCAGAAGCTTTCCACAATTTTTTATATTCCGGGCTGTTTTTTAACAATTCTTCCTGTGTTCCTGCGGCTGCCACCTGACCGTCTTTCATTACATAAATCTGATCTGCTCCTGCAATGGAACGTAATCTATGGGCAATGACAAGTACTGTTTTTCCCTTGATGATTTCTGCAATTGCCAGATTCATTTTTTCCTCATTTTCCGGATCTACGAAGGCAGTTGCCTCATCCAATACAATAATCGGTGCATTTTTTAATATGGCTCTCGCCAGAGAAATTCTCTGACGTTCTCCGCCGGATAACTGCTTTCCCCCATCTCCTGCCATTGTATAAATACCTTTTTCCAATTTTTCCAAAAATTCATTACACTGAGCTTTTTCGGCTGCTGCAAGTACTTCTTCGTCTGTGGCATCCAGCTTTCCAATTCGAATATTTTCCATCAATGTTGTATTAAACAGAAACTGTTCCTGAGATACAAAAGAAATCTCTTGGTTTAATGCCTCTAAGCTCATCTTTTTCAAATCCTGTCCACCAATGCGGATTGTTCCACCATTTACGTCATAATAATGTACTAATAATTTTGCCAGGGTAGATTTTCCACTTCCGGATTCTCCTACCAATGCCGTCATTGTTCCTTCTTTTGCAGTAAGATTTACTCCATGCAATACCTCATCTTCTTCATAAGAAAAGTGAACGTTTTCAAAAGAAATGCTATGATCCTTTCCTTTGAATGTTTCTTTTCCCTGAATCAGTGGTGGCTCAGACAGCATTTTTTCCAGTGCTTCTATCTTATAATTCACCTGAGGAATGGAGGACATAAAACTTATAGACCGAAGAAGTGGCGTGCCCACACTAAAGGACATGCAAAGCACTAATATCAAATCCGGCAATGTGGACATTCCTTTTAATACAAAATAAGCTCCTATTGGCAATGTAAACATAGCTACAAAAGGAAGAATACTGTTATATAATGCCATCCATGGCCAGCAAACCTTATACCAATCCAGCGTAAAATCACGATAATCATTGATATCTTTTTCAAATCGCTTATAGGACTCTCCGTCACGGTTAAATACTTTTACTACTTCCATTCCATTTATGTATTCCACTATGGTGTTATTCATTTTTCTGGCTGCGCCATAATAAGCATCCATTTTGCTCATTCCGCTTTTGTACATCATTCCCATTGCAAGAATTCCCAAAGGCAGAGAACCCAAAGATAACAATGCTAACTTCCAATCCACAAAAAACATAGCCACAAAAACCACTATCGGTACTACAATATTTGCCAACCCTTCCGGGATTGCATGAGCGAGTATCAATTCCACCGATTCAATATCATCTATAAACGTCTTTTTGATAACCCCTACTCCCTTTTCCTGAATTACACCAAGGGGCTGCTTTTCTAACTTTCCCTGTAAGGATATTCGCAAATTCGCCAACGTGTGATATGCAGATTCATGGGAAAAAGAAAGTCCCTGTACATAAAGTACTGCATATCCGATGGCACAAATAGCAATCACCGCTAACCTCCACAAAATTCCTTCTACCGGCATACTTCCCCGGGTAAAAAGTGGTTCGATTAATTGATACACAAAAAAATACGGAATAACATTCATCAGTACACCAAGTAACAAGCAAAGTACCGCCTTGTAAGTGGTCTTTCGATATTCTCCTGTGTACCCTAAAACTTTTTGAAACAATTTTAAAACCTCCTTTGATAATAATGATTACCGATAATTCAATTATCAGTAAGTTATAAATTAACTGCTCATATAAATGAGCAGTAATTTTTTTTCTATTTTCTCTTTGCGGCAATCTTTCTTCCCCAAAAATATCCCAAAATTCCAAGTACCACTGTGATTGCTCCCAGTATCAATGCAAGCGGATTACTCATCATATTAATAACAGACTCTCCAACACCTCCGGTTGATCTGTCTGCATATTGTAAATAAAATGCATCCTTCATAAAGCAAAATGGAATATATTCTCCAAGTGCAAGTCCAAGCATTGGCAATGTTACCCCGATTGCTTTTGCTACATCACTCTTTTTTCCAAGCGTATCGTAAATGATACTTCCTAAAATTCCGCTACCAAAGGTACAAAAGAACATCATTCCCTTCGGCATCATGGTAACCAGACATATTCCAAACAAGAATGATGCGATTGCAATACCACCCTTTATGGTGAGTTTTGACTGCATCACTTCAAGGATAGCTCCTCCGGCTACTGCCAAAATACATGGCAAAACCAACAAGACTGCCGGAATAAATGCCATGGTGCATGCAAAAATCCAACTTACCACAATCCACAATGTCGTAAAGACACCAATACGGATAAAATTGCGAATCTTTGTACTTTCTTTTTCGTTACTCATTTTTCTTTCCTCCATTTTTCATAATTATCATTAGTTGTTCTGGCTGATACTCCTCTGGTGAAATCCAATTCACAGTCTCCCCTTCTTTAAATACCAACAACGCTGTAAATAGCGATGCTGCAAATTCGTAATCATGGGTGATTACAAATAAAATGCGTCCTTTTTCGGCAAGTCTTATCATGCTTTTTCTTACAATTTCCATATTGGCTGCATCCAAGCCACTGGTAGGCTCATCAAAAAATAAAAGCTGTTTATCACTCATTTCAAGTAATGCCATGGACAGTCTTTGTTTCTGACCGCCGGAAAGCACCGATGGATGCGTATCTGCATATGCTTCCAATCCATAGTGTGCAAGTATTTTTGTTGCCCTTTGTTCTGCATCTGCCTGCTTTTGTCCTGCCAACATTTCATCCATAACACTGTTGGTAAGGAATTGATAATCTGCATCCTGCATCATATAAAATGACTGCTCTCTTAACTGTCTTTTGGATATTTTTTTCCCATTTATGTAAATTTTTCCGTCTTTCGCTTTTTTTAGTCCCATAAGTACCTGCAACATGGTAGACTTTCCACTTCCGTTTTTTCCTACCAATCCAATAATCGCACCACTTTCACACGAAACATTAACATTCTTCCACAATACTTCTCCTCTTTGATACCAGAAGGATAAATTTTCTGCCGTAAAAGTCTGTTTTTCTGCTATCTCTCCAATTTTCGGAACTTCACTTTTTATTCCCGATAAATCTATCTGACGTATTTTATGCTCTCTGAACCACTCTGATGAACAATTGTTTATTCTCTCTTTGGATAAGTCTGCGGTAATTCTTCCTTTTTCCAACATCACAATACGGTCAGCCAAATCTTTCAAATAGTGCAAGCGATGCTCGGATACAATTATGGTACATCCCTTTTCCTTTAAAACGCTTAACACTTTGGCTAATTGCATGGTCCCCTGCCAATCCAAGTTCGCGGATGGTTCATCTAACACATAGACCGAAACCCCTGCGGTATAAACAGATGCAACTGCTACTTTTTGCTTTTCTCCACTTGATAACGATAAAATTCCACGTTGCAGGATATCTTCTATCTGCATTTTTTCTACCGTTTCTATATATCGTTGTTGCATGGTTTCCCTTGCCATTCCAAGATTCTCACTTGGAAAACTTATTTCCGTTCGTACTCCTAATGTGAAAAATTGTGACCTTGGGTCTTGAAACACACTTCCCACATATCCTGCATAATCTCCGGTTTCATGTTTTCCCATTTCCATCCCGCAGACCACACTTTTTCCCTGAAATGTTCCTTCATAAAAATCCGGAATCAAACCATTCATACATCTGGTAAGTGTTGTCTTTCCACATCCGCTCTGCCCTGTCAGAACCACAAATTCCCCTTTTCTTATTGTTAAGTTAATATCAAAAACTCCGTCTTTTCCATCCTGATACAAGAATGAAAAATCTTGAAATTCCATTACCTTTTCTTTTTCCATTTCTTACTACCTCAATCTCTGATTCAGATAAAACATACCTGCCGTAAATACAATACCAATGCACAAAACTATTATATCCGGCACCTGAATTTTTACTTTTGTGATGCAACTTCTGTCTCGTTTTACCGATAATCCCTTGCAAATAGCTGCTGCTGACAATTCATCCGAAAGTTTTTCACTACGGGAGATTAAAGCCGTCATATAATAATTCGCCGCATTTATAATAGAAGCAGGATGTTTCATTCTGCACCCCAATCCACGCATTTTTATTCCTGTACGAATCATTTTTATTTCTTTTAGAATCGTCGGAACGTAACGGTAAATAACCATAATGGGAATAAGCACTGATTTTGGCATATGCATTCGTTCTAAGGAATACATCAACTCATTTACCGGAATTCGCTTTACAAATAATTCCAACAGCAACATAATGGGATATACGCGAATCATAATCATAATAAACGGAAGTAATACTACATCGAAAAACGGAAATTGTATTTTCGATAGTTCCACCATTAACCCTTGTAAAAAAAAGTAAATCACTGTATTCTTAATGAAACCTTTTCCATCACAATTGGTTCCTATTAATAACGCTATATCAACTGCCAAAAAAAAGCACTATCATAAAGCGATTCTGGCTGAGACTAAAACTTAACCAGATGCCTAATATGATTAATATCAAAAGAATCCTTGCATCCGGCTTGGATGACTTAAATTTCATAATTCCAGCTCCTCATTCGTTAAGACTTACTAAAATTAGTTTTACCTAACTATCTATCAAAAAATTGGAAGGTAAGATGCTCTCTCTACCTTCTGAAATTTTTTCTTATTTTTTATTCTTCAAACCCTAAAACTTTGTACCAATTAAACAATCCACAAACGTATTGGTTAAAGTTTTCCACTTCTTCCCAGGAAAATCCATGAATAAAAGGCTCATAGAGTGTTGTCCAAAATGCAGTCAACATAATGTGCATTTCCGACTTTCTTACTACCTTTTTCGTCAATCCCCTGCGATAGGCTTCTTCATAATAAACATATGTATACTCTGTCAATCGCTCTACCCATTCATGTTGAAAGTTCGCATATCTGGTACCATTCGCGCAGCAAAGTAATAGCACAAAACCATCACGTCGTTCATTGATATAGTGAAACCACCATAGCATGTAGTTTTCATCCATATCCCATGCACGAATCAATTCTTCATCCGTCAAGGTTTTTACATCTACTTCCCCTTTTTCCACCGCTACCTTTTCTAACTCCTGAGCCGTTTTAGATACCACTTCGCAGAATAACTCTTCCTTCCCTGCAAAACGTTTATACAAAGCTCCGGTAGTAACTCCTGCCTTTTCGCAAATGGTTTTCAAGGAAGCCTTTTCAAATCCTTTATCCAAAAATTCTTCTCGGGCACTCTCTAAAATTCGCGGATCAATAGAACGATCTGGTACTGACATGTCTCATACTCCTTTCGATATCTGAGTTACCGATAATCCAATTATCAGTATTGCACAAGAACTGCTTTTTGTCAACTTATTTTTCGCAAATGCTGTCACAGGCATTTATAATCAATGTATCTATGGTCGGTTCAAATGCATGGGCTAACAAAAACTCTCTACTCCCTAATGCCCACGCACTTAATTTTAAAAAGTTGCAAAACAATTCCCAATCCGGTGTTTGCTTTGGCGTTTTTAAAAAGGACATTATCCATTTTGCCGTATCCTCATCCTTATCTTCATTTTCCAAATATTCTACCGGCCACTTAGAAACCAGCCACTTGGTTTCCTGCTCTGTAAGATAGGAGAAAATATTGGGATTTTCTGCACACATCCATTTTAGATATTGATACAGACCTTCATATGTAAGTTTTCCTTCCTCATCCAGATATTCCTGCAATTTTTCCTTTGTCTGACTACGTTTTTCTCGCATCATCTGATACAGATATTCTGACTTATTGGAAAACAAATTAAAAAACGTTCCCTTTGCAACATAACAACTATTTGTTAATTCTTCTATATTTACTGCTTTAATTCCCCCTGTTTTTAATCTTTGAAACCCTTTTTCTATCAGTTTTTTGCGAATATGTGCTCGCTCTTCTTTAGTAAATGAATTAGACATAATATTTTCCTTCTATGAATTTTATTCAGCGTGACTAAACTTTTATTGATAGTCATTGCCAGATTCCTATAATATATCATGTTGTCACCCGGTTAGCAATCACTAACAAAATATTTATTTTAAGAAAGGATTTTATATTATGATAAAATTAGAAAACATGTCAAAAGAAAAACTAGATGCTATCGGAACTACTATCGGCGAAGCCTACTATGCCGAAGATGATTCTATGATTCAGACCTGCTTTCAAACCAAAGAAGAATGTATTCTTTACTTTCAAATTCTGGTTAAAAGCTGCTATAATATGGGGATTCTATATAGTATTTCACCGAAATTAGAAGGGTTTGTTGCCTATTATCGAAAAAATCAACTATCTTTTTGGCGTTTACTAAAAATGTTATATCATTTTCGCAAAGCCGGCTTATCCGCTTCCATGAAAGCTATGGGAAACATGCATCCCGGTTGGATAGAAGGAAATCAAAAGTACAAAAAGGAAAAAGATTTTGTAGAAGTATATATGGCAGTGGTGCCAAGAGAATATCAGGGAAATGGCTACCTGCATAAGCTATTGGAAGATCCTTTTGCCCTTGCAAGAAAGAACAACATTCCCTGTATTCTTGACACCAATACCAACCTCAAGGCTTTAAAATACCAGCATTGCGGTATGAAAGTCATAGACCATAAGCCTTATCCGAATAACGTAGATATGTATACTTTGGAATATCGATAATTGTATATTTTACTACAATTTCCAGCCCACTGCCAACTCTCTGGCATTTATAAACCGTTTGTAAATTCCATCCTTTTGCATAAGCTGTTCATGACTACCCTGATCCACAATTTTTCCCTGGTCTACTACCAGAATATTATCTGCATTACGAACGGTTTTTAATCGGTGGGCAATCATAATAATTGTCTTATCATGTGTCAGTGCATTGATTGCCTCTACCAGTTCTTTTTCATTCTCCGGGTCTACATTGGCTGTTGCTTCGTCTAAAATAATAATCGGTGCATCCTTCATAATCGCTCTGGCGATGGAAATACGCTGCTTTTCTCCACCGGATAAGGAGGCTCCGCCTTCTCCGATTACTGTATCATATCCATTTGGCAACTCCATAATAAATTCATGACAACAAGCCTTTTTAGCTGCTGCAATGACCTGTTCCATAGATGCCTGGGGATTTCCGAAACGAATATTATTTGCTATGGTATCTTCAAACAAATATACACTTTGGAATACAAAACTAAAGTTCTTCATCAAACTGTCAATGCTGTAATCCTTTACATCTACACCGCCAAGTTTTACTGATCCTTTTTGTACATCCCAGAAACGTGCCATTAAGTTACACAATGTTGTCTTACCACCTCCGGAAGGTCCTACAATAGCAGTGGTTGTTCCCGTTGGAATATGTATGGATACATCATCAATAATTCTTCTTTGTTCATAAGAGAACTCAACATTTTCCAAATCAATGTCATAATTTTTCGGCTGAATCTCTCTACCATCCACATCCATGGTTGGAAGGTCTAAAATTCCCTGTGCACGATCTACTCCAGAATCTACCAGACGCAGTAATGCGGAAAAACTTCCTGCCGTATCTAAACTGGAATAAAGCATAAAGGAGCACACCAACATCATAATACAAATAGGTAATTCCATCGTTCCCTGAGTGTAAAAATATAATGATACTATACAGATAACTACACCAATCATTCTCGTAATAAAGTTCTGTACTGTCATCATTGGGATACACTTCTTTTCCAGTTTAAAGTTTACCTCTTCACAATTATCAATCGCCTCTTTTAATTTACGATTGGAGGTTCCGGTTAGTGAGTAAGCTTTAATCTCAGTCATTCCCTGGACATATTCCAAAATAGCTTCTACCATTCCACTATCTGCCTTATCTTTGGCTGGTGTTAATGCACCTGCCTGTCTTTGCAATAATGCATTTACCGCAATAAAAATCAAGAAACCTAAAATTACAATCAACCCGATACGATAATCAAAGCCCAGCATCATAATCGCTATTAATATAGTGGTTAAAAATCCCTGTGTTGTCATCATTACCACTCTGGTTGCCACATCCGCCAAACTTTCCATTGTATTGGTGGTTACGGAAGTGATATACCCCAAACTATTACTGTTGAAATATCCCATTGGAAGATAACGCATATGTTCTGCAATCTCAATTCTCTTGTTTGCACAAGTTTCATATCCGGCTTCTGTCTGTAACATCGTATTTTTATTTTTCACAAAAATTCCTGCTATAACGCTAACAGCTATAATTACCACTGCTGTAAAGATATCCTGATTGGTTACATTTTTCCTTAGTACCGCTGTAATCATTACATAAGATGCCGGTATCTTAAAGGCTTCTAAAAATGCAAGAAGCACGCCAAGAACAACGGAAAGATAGAATTTTCTTTTATTTTTTGTACCACAAAATTCAAAAAACTTTTTCAGTATTCTAAGCATAGTTCTCTCCTCCTTCCAGCGCCTGATCTTTTACTGATATATGTGCTTCCCACATATCTTTATATAAGTTACTGTTTTTCAATAATTCCTGATGTGTACCACTGGCTGCTACATTTCCATCTTTAATTAAGAAAATGCAATCTGAATCCGTTATCGTTGTCAGTCTATGTGCAATTACCAATAATGTTTTTCCTTTTACCAGCTTTGCTACTGCTGCCTGCACAATGGCTTCGTTTTCCGGATCCGTATAAGCAGTTGCTTCATCCAGGATTACAATATCTGCATTTTTTAACATTGCTCTTGCAATAGAAATACGCTGACGCTCTCCTCCGGAAAGATGTCCACCGGCTCCACCGACAATTGTGTCAAATCCATGCTCTAAGCACATAATAAACTCATAACAACCGCTACGTTTTGCTACTTCCTCTACTTCTTTATCTGTTGCCTTTGGATTACCCATACGAATATTTTCCCGTACACTTAAGTCAAACAGGTAATTGTCCTGAGAAACATAGGCAATCATTTTATTTTGTTCCTCCAGCGGAAGTTTTCGTATATCTACTCCACCTATGGAAATGGTGCCTTCTTTTACATCCCACAGTCCTGCAATTAGTCGGGCAATAGTTGATTTTCCACTTCCGGACGGACCTACCAAGGCATTTACACTGCCTTCCTGTATCTTCATATCTATTCCATGAAGAACTTCTTTATCGTGATAAGAAAAGTGAACCTTAAAAAGCTGGATTCCTCTTCCCTGTGGTTTCACTTCCATTTTTTCAGGTCGTTCCATTTCCTCTTGTTCTAAAATACTGGTGACTTCCCCTATAATCGTTCCGATTTTTCCAATATCATCCATATAAGAAGCACAGGTAATAATCGGAGCAATAATTCCCAACGCAAGAATAATAATGACAATAAATGCGGAGGCTGAAAGCGTTCCGTTTCGATAAAACATTCCGCCAAAGGGAAGTACGGTAATCAGTGTTGCCGGGAAAATCATCACTGCCATACTCATAAAAATATTACAACGGCGCATCCAATCTACAAAGCAAGCTGCCCCTTCTTTTGCCGCTATCACAAACTTCTCATAGGAGCTTTCTGACTTACCAAACGCCTTGATTACTTCTATTCCATTGATATACTCTACCGCAGTGTCGTTTAGTCTTTTGGTCTTATCCAATGTATTCTGATAGCTTTCCTCATATCCTATCATCATACCCATGTAGCATAAAATTCCAATCGGAATGGTAATCAGGGAAATAAGTGCCATACACCAATCTATGGTAAACATATACACAATTACAAATAGCGGTCCTAACAGATTTCCTGTAAACTCCGGCAAAATATGTGCCAATGTGGTTTCAATACTCTCTACTCTTTCTACAATAATGTTTTTTAAACTACCGGATGACATGTCACTTACATATCCTAACGGCATGCGATACAACTTATCACATACTCTTTGACGTATCGTTGCTAATACATGGAAGGTAGCTTTATGGGAGAGTGTTGTGGAACACGCATGAAATATTACTCTTCCAAGCCAAAAAAGTGCCATCCATAAACACTGTGTTAAGTAAAAGGAAAACTCCTGATTTCCTTTCAATAATTCTTTTACCATATTTCCTATGAGAAAATATGGTGCTAATCCGCAGAATACGCCCAGTACTGCCAAAACTACTGACCTTACATATGTCTTTTTATGAATACTGGCAAATTCTGCAATCCATTGTGTGGTTGATTTCTGTTTCATAACTTTCTCCTGTTTCTATTATTCTATAAAATAGGCCATGCCTTTTTATACTTTTAGTTAGTTATTTCTAACCCTTGGGCAAAAATGAGGCGAAACTAACTTGTCAGTTTCGCTTTTCTAAAATCCCATTACTTTTTGCCAACCTGCCTCCATAAATTCCCCTATTTGTTTCACACAACTCTTTATCTCTTCCTTCGATAAATCATGTACAATTAATTCTGACAATGCTGACAGCATTCCACTCATAATGGCATGGGCTAACTGAAGATTGGGCATTACAATGTCATACCCTTCTTTCCTCATTCTTGCAACGTACTCTTCGGTAGAGCGAATCTCAATTTCTACCATCTGATGGATATAGTTTTCATACTTCGTTCCAGCTGAAGATTGTAAAATCAAACGAAAAATCCCTTTGTGCTCATAAGCATAATCTACCACATCATCCAGATAGTCTATGCTATATTCTTCCATCCGCATTGTTTGCTCTTCCACGGAAAGTTTTTCAAACTTTTCCTGCATCCCACAGAACTTTTCATACATATAATCTGCTGTCTCTGAAACCAAATCTTCAAATAAAGCTTCTTTACTACTGTAATAGCCATAAAAGGCTCCGGTGGTTACTCCTGCCTTTTTTACAATATCTCGAAGAGATGCCCCTTTAAATCCCTTCTCCAAAAATTCTTTAATTGCTACTTCCTGTATTCTTTTTAATGTTGCATTTTCTTCCTTCCCCATGTACGCACTCCTCATCAACTATGAGAAACACATTTTACGAATTTCTCAAGTCATTGCAAAAATATAACACTGTTACATCGCATATGATATAACAGTGTTATACTCTTTGTCAAGAAATCACATTGATAATATTTTTCAAAACATTTTATGATAATTTCCAGCTAATTGCTTCTTTTCTTGCATTTAAGAAATCCTGATATAAGCCCGGAACAGTTGCTAAATCCTTATGTGTACCCTTTTGTACAATATGACCGTTATTTAATACTAAAATCTGGTCTGCGTTGCGAACAGTTTTTAATCGATGAGCAATCATAATAATGGTCTTATCATGTGTCAGTGCTTCGATTGCCTTTTGAAGTTCTGCTTCATTCTCTGGGTCTACACTGGCAGTTGCTTCATCTAAAATTACAATGGGTGCATCTTTTAATAATGCTCTTGCTATGGAAATACGTTGTTTTTCTCCGCCTGACAAAGTTCCACCGGCCTCACCAATTACTGTATTGTATCCATCTGGCAACGCCATAATAAATTCATGACAGCAAGCACGTTTTGCAGCTTCTACTACCTCCTCATGGGTTGCGTCCTGCTTTCCGAACTTAATATTATTTTCTATGGTATCCGCAAATAAATATACATCCTGAAACACCATGGAAATATTTTTCATTAAACTATCCAGCTTATAATCTTTTACCGGATAACCACCTACCAAAATCTTTCCATCCTGTACATCCCAGAATCTTGCAATCATGTGGCATAGGGTTGTTTTTCCACTACCAGATGGTCCTACAATGGCAGTTGTGCTATTTGGTTTCATTTCTAAGCTGACATGATCTAAAATCTTTCGTTCTCCATAGGAAAAATCTACATTTTCAAATACCACAGACGCATCTTTCGGTACAATGTCTGCTCCCTCTACATCCATAACCGGTGTATCATCAATTGCATTTGCTGTATCCATAGAGGCATTTAACATCTGTAACATATCTGCCATATTTCCTGCGCTTTCCAACTCACTATATATCATAAAAGAAACAATTATCATTAATAAACAATGAGAAAGTCCCAGACTACCGTTGAAATAGAATAAAATTCCAGTCACTGTCAATATGACAGAAAATGCTTTCACTACTACCTGCCGCAGTGCTGCACATGGTAAAATGGAATATTCCAATTTTAATGCCTTTTTACAGCTATCATCAATTCCTTTTTGCACTGTCTGCATATTATCTTTTTCCAAGCCAAATGCCTTTACTACGCTCATTCCCTGTATGTACTCTAACACGGATTCTACCAGTGTTTCCTGGGCTTTTTGTCTTGCAGGACCGGTAGCTGCTGATCTTGCACAAGCTAACTCTGTTGCCAGAAGATACATAACAATTCCTGCAATTGCAATCAAGCCCATACGCCAGTCTACCACACATAACATAATACTTAATGCAAATGTATTTAAAAATCCACCGAACAAGGTAACCAAACAACGTGCTGCTGTATTTTCCACATCACCCAAAGTAGTTGTTACAACACCTGTAATAGAACCAAGACTATTTTGATTAAAATATCCCATTGGAATATAACGCAAGCGGTCTCCAATATGAATTCTTTTCTCCGCTACCATAAAATAACCTGTTTCAGTTTCTGCGTTTGTTGCATAATACATACATATGATTCTTCCTATAATGGAAACCACCATAATTCCAAGTGCCATCCATCCTACTGATGTATTATGCTTTCCTGACAAAACAGCATCTAATATTAACATTAATGCTCCAAACTGAAGTGCGCCAAATACAGCTCCGATAAAAGCTACGATAGTCGCCTTTGTAAGCAACCTTCTTTTCTCTCCTGCAAATACAAAGATTTTTTGAATCATTTTTATCATGCCTGCTCCTCCTCTCCAGTCTGATCTTTTGCATCAATGTGTGCCTTCCACATATCTGCATATAATGGACAGGTATCTAAAAGCTCTTGCTGTTTTCCTTTTGCCACAATATTTCCGTTTTCCACTACAACAATTTGATCTGCATTCACAATGGTCGATAAACGATGTGCAATTACAATCAGTGTTTTTCCCTTCGTCAGTTCTGACAAAGCGTTTTGAATCAAAGCCTCGTTTTCCGGATCGATACTTGCAGTAGCTTCATCCAGTATAACAATCGGTGCATTTTTCAACATTGCTCTTGCAATAGAAATACGTTGTTTTTCTCCTCCGGAAAGATGACCTCCGCCACCTCCTACTACGGTATCATATCCACGCTCTAATCCTCGAATAAATGTATCGCAGCCGGATTTTTTTGCCACCTCTTCTACTTCCTTATCGGTTGCCTTTGGATTACCCATCCGAATATTTTCTCGTATAGATAAGTCAAACAGATAGTTTTCCTGAGAAACATAAGCAATCCGGTCATTTAATTGGTGTAATGGTATCTGTCTTAAATCGGTTCCATCTAAGGTAATACTTCCTGAAGTTACGTCCCAGAATCCCGCAATCAATTTTGCTATGGTGGATTTACCGGAACCGGAAGGGCCTACTAATGCATTCATTGTACCGGAAGCTATTTTTAAATTAATTCCGTGAAGCACCTCTTCTTTTTGTGAACCATAGGAAAAGGTAACATCTTTTAACTGAATTTCATTTCCGTTTAATGTAGCTTCCTTATCTGGACGCTCTAACTCTTCTGCATCCAGGATTCCTGCGATTTCCCCTACATTCGTTCCGACCACTGCCAAATCATCTACAAATGTCATCGCTGCTAATAATGGTCCGGTTAGTCCTAATGATAAGATAATAACGGTAAGAAAATTTTGTGTACTTAGGCTTCCCCCCATCCAAAATCCAAATCCTGCCGGTAATACTGTTACCAGTACTGCCGGAACAATACCTCGCATAGATGCCATATATTTCTGGTTTTCTGCCATCCAATCTACATAATATTGTGCATTATCATTTACGGCATCGGCATATTTTCGATAAGAACCTGCCGACTGGCTAAATGCCTTTACTACTTGGATTCCACCAATATATTCTACAATAGCATTTGCCATACGTTTACCTATCTTTACTGCACCTTCCCAACGTACTGCATAAGTTTTACCACTTTGTGATGCAATGATGATTCCAATTACTAATGTAACAAGTGATACCAGACCCATGCGCCAATCCAACACAAATATGTATATTGCAATTACAAGTGGCACTAATACATTTGCTGTCATCTCTGGTAACAAATGTGCCAAAGTAGGTTCCATCCCTTCTACTCTGTCTACAATTGTAGTCTTGTATTGACCAGATGGAGTATCCAATACCGTTCCCATAGGAACTCTTGCCAATTTTGCTATGAGATTTTTCCTAATATCCCGCAATGTATGATATGTTGCTGTATGTGATATTCCTGTAGACAAATTGGAACATACTACTTTTCCTAAATACCCTATTATCATTATTCCAATCCATGGAACAATTTCGCTCCACTCATTACTTCCCTCTAACAGAATACCTATTATTTTTGCTGCACAAAAATAAGGTATCATACTACATGCCACGCCTAATACTGCCAAAATAATGGCGCAAAGGAATGAGCCATGATAAGGCTCTGCCCATTTCCATAAAATCCCAAAAGGGGATTGTTTCTTTTCTTCCATTACCATTATCCTCTTTTCTTTTCCGAAATTCCTAAAAGTTTGAACCATCCTGCACTATAAAAGCTACGAAGGCTATCGGTATAAATAATTGCCTTTTCTCTTGGAATATCATGACGTACTGTCTCAAACATTCCGTTAAACATAGCACTTGCCACAATATGTATCATATCCTCATCCATAGGCAAAACCTTCATGCCTTCTTGTTGCATTTTATCAATCAACGCAAGACTTGAATTCACCTCAATCTCTATCAATCTATCAAGGTAGTGTTCATATCCGGTTCCAACTGCACAACAAGAAATCAGCTTAAATGCATCAAAGTTGTCATATATGTACTCCATCATCCAGGCATGTTCATCTTCTGAAACTTCCGGCAGATTCTCCATTTGACCACTCAATGGCAGTTCCGCAAATTCCTGCTGCACTCTACGATAACGTTCTTCTAACTCCCTTGCTGCATCTCCTACCAGTGCCTCAAATATACTTTCTTTATCTGTATAATAGCGATAAATTGCACCGGTTGTTACCTGAAGCCTTGCTGCAATTTGACGCATGGATGCGCCTTGAAATCCTTTTTCTAAGAATTCCTCTTTGCCTGCAAGTAAAATATCCTTTGCAAGCTTTTCATTTATTAATTTCATAAGGTACCTCACTCTAATATTGCATAAAAATAACGCCGTTATCTAATAACAGCGTTATCTTATCACTCAGCTATTTTGTTGTCAACATTAGAGTTTGTTATTGAGGTTTTTTTTCATTTCTAGCAATAAATGTTTCTACTTCCGCTTTCCACATTGCTGCATACTTTCCATTTTTACTTAGCAACTGCTCATGCGTTCCTTCTTCCACTATACCACCTTTTCCAATTACCACTATCTTGTCTGCATTTTGTATGATGGACAACGTATGTGCTATCATAACCACTGTTTTTTGCTTTTTCAAAAGATTTTGAATTGCCTCTTTTACTGCAAGTTCATTTTCCACATCAAGATTTGCAGTTGCTTCATCTAATAACAAAATAGGAGCATCCTTTAAAATTGCACGGGCAATAGAGATTCTTTGACGTTCTCCCCCTGATAACTGATTTCCATTTTCTCCTGCCATAGTTTCGTATCCATTTGGCATATGTAAAATAAATTCTTCACAATTTGCCTGTCGACAAGCTTCCTCAATTTCCTGATCTGTTGCATTTTTTCTTGCATACCGAATATTATTTCGAATGGTATCATCAAACAAAAATACCTCCTGATCTACCATAGAGATTTTTTGAAGTACCTGCTCTGCCCCTATTTTTTCAATGGATTGTCCCCCTATCTTTATCGTCCCTGAAACAGGTTCATAATACTTGGAAATCAAATTCAGTATGGTAGACTTTCCTGAGCCTGAGTCTCCTACAATTGCAGTAAGACTTCCTTCTTCTATTTTAAGATTAACATCCTTTAAAATCGGTTCATTATCTACATAAGAAAAGTTTACATGTTCTAAAGCAATATCATACTGCTTTGGTTGAAACACTTCACTCCCTTGAAGTTCTTCCTTTTCCTCTATTACTTTTTCAATCTTTTTCTTTGCAATCATCAGATTCTTATATCCAGTCAAATCCACAAACATGGTACCCAGTAATTTGGCTAAAAACAGTGGCAACAGGCAAATCATAATATAAGAAATCGTACTTAAATTTCCACGCATCCACGAATTTCCTGCAATTATCATTTCCATTGGCAATGTAAGCCATGTCAATATACTGTATATTGCTCCATCTGGAATAATTTTCACTTCATAGGTATAACTGATATCACTATACGCTTTCATTGCAGATGTTACTGCCTTATTTTTAACCCCTCCAATTCCATACGCGCGAAATGTCTGAATACCATTGATATATTCCACGATACTACTTACATTTTCTCCACAGATTGCATTTTTTCTATTTCCATATTTTTTTACTGCTGAAAAAGAAACCCACATTGCAGGAATAAATAGAAGAACCGCTACCAAAAGAATCCATGCAGAAGGTAAATATAACGTACCTACAAAAACAATAAGCATTGTGATTAGTGTGAAATTTTTGATAATATCCCCTATCTTATGTGTCAAAATCTGCTCATAACTATTTACATGTTCCGTAGCCGCATTAATATAATCACCTGTTTGTACTTTTTGAAAACAAGATAATGGAATTCGTTTTAGTTTATCCCCTAAAAACAAACGAACCGCTTTGCTTACTTGCGCTCCACCAATCTGTCCTTGCACATATCCGTAACTGTAAATACACAAACGCAATATAAATACTACCGCCAAAACACCTGTCATATACCATATATTCTTCATGTTTAAATTGCCTTCCCAAAGTGCTTGAAAAATATAATACATCAGCATAAAATTGCATCCGGATAATAATCCTTCTAACACTTCACATAGGATAGAAATATATAGTTTTTTTATTCCATCGCATTGAATTTGTCCTATTCACAATTCATTCCTCCCTCTATTTGATATGTCATATTTCTTGCCTTTTCATAACTCTCCCATGCTCTCTTATAATACTCATTTTTTGTAAGCACCTCCTCATGCGTTCCTCTATCTGTCACAGTATGATTTTCTACCACTGCAATTCGGTCGCATATCTTTAGTGCACTTAATCGATGCGCTACTATGATAACTGTTTTTCCTTCACAGAGGTTTTTAATTGCTTTATCAATTTCCACCTGATTTTCCGGGTCTGCTGCGGATGTTGCTTCATCCAGGATTAAAATAGGCGCATTTTTTAAAATTGCGCGGGCAATGGCAATTCTTTGTTTTTCCCCACCTGAAAAACGAGTTTCATAATTTCCCACTTTTGTGTTATACCCTTCTGGAAGGCTCATAATAAAGGTATCAATCTGTGCCTTTTTGGCCGCTTCTCGCACTTCTTCTAAGGTAGCATCCAAGCCCATTCGAATATTTTCTAAAACAGTACCTCTTGTAAAAAATGTCTTTTGGAATACAATAGATGTTTTTTTCAGTAGTTGCTCATAATTTAATTCTTTTACATCTACTCCGCCAATAGTAATACTGCCTTCCTCTACATCATAGAATCTTGCAATCAACTCAACTATCGTACTTTTTCCTGCGCCGGATTTTCCTACCAGGGCTATTTTTTCTCCGTTATGTATCGTTAGATTACAGTTCTCCAATACTTTTTCTTTTTTATTGGAGGGATATGCAAAACTTACATTTTTCAAGCATATCTCGTGATTTTGCGGAATTTCCTTTTCTCCTTCAAATACTGGAATATCCAAAATCTCTTTTGTCTTCGTTACTGCTTGAAGTACCTGTGCAAATTTAGACCCTAATTCCTGCAAAGGGCGAAGTTCTGTCAAATACAAAGAACCAATAAACACAAATAACAAAAATGTGCTTGTTACAATGGAACCTTTCAGAAAAAAATATCCTCCTATTGGAACCATAAGCAGCATTCCACATTCTGTAATTACTACATAAGCAGCATAAGGCGGTCCCATCTTTTTTGATATCTGATTCCATATTTTATTTTCATCTTCAATGGCACTACGATATTTTCGGAAAGAGCTACTTCCCATGTTATATGCCTTAATCTGGCGCATACCACTAATATACTCTATAATAGCAGCGTTTAAATTTATCAGAGATTGATTCGCCTCTCCCATCATTTTTCCCATTCCTGAAAACATAACCCCCATCACAAACAACGCCAGTACAAATGGAATTAGCGTAATAAAAGCTAATGGCACATTTACAGTGCAAAGATAAATAAATACTGCTATTGGACCACATATATAGTAGATAAATTCTGGTAAATGATGCGCCAGAAATAATTCCAATTTTTCAATATCTTCATTCAATACTGTCTTTATTGTACCTGTATTATGCTCACTCAGCATTCCCAAAGGCACTTTTGCCATATGGTCTACAATCATGCATCTCACCTTATAAAGTGTGTTATATGCACCCTTATGTGATAATGCCCCTGAACAGCCGAATAAAGTAAAACGAACTATTACTGCTACCGTGATCAAAACACTATTTTGTAAAATCACAGCCTTTGTACATTCATTACTGTAAATAGCATTCAACAAACGGTAGATTCCGTAATACGGCAACATGGTACACAATCCACTTATAAAGGAACAGAATACCGCCAAAAATAAATATCGTTTGTCTTTTCCCGCCCACTTTAATAACAATTTTATGGAATTTTCTTTTTTCTCCACAACATACACTTCCTTTTTCTATTCTTCTCCTAATCTTAAACATCTGTTACATGCAAGCTCCATTAATTCAAAATCATGAGTAACTACAAAAATAACTTTTCCCATATTGGCTAAATCTTTTAATAATTTTGCCACACCACACATACTTTTATAATCCAACCCACTGGTGGGCTCATCAAAAATCAATATGTCCTTTTTACATATCATACTAACCGCTACCGCAACTCTTTGCTTTTGTCCTCCTGATAGGGTATTTGGATGTCTGTTTTTATACTCATAAAGTCCCAGTTTCTTCAATGTTTCCTCTATCTGGTCTAAATTTGGATTTTTAATTCCAAATCCACACTCATGTTCGACACTATCTGCAAATAACTGATAGTTTACATCCTGCATAACCATATAGCTTACTTTTAATCGTTCCTTTTCTGTCCTCTTTTTACCCTTCCAATAAACTTCTCCTCCTAATGGCTTTAAAAGCCCACAAAGAGTTCTGGAAAACGTTGACTTTCCCACGCCGTTATGTCCTACAATTGCTACAATATCTCCCTTTCTTGCACTAAAGTTAATATTTGACAAAACAGGTGCCTTGTTATAACCAATAGATAAATTACAAACTTTTAAGTCAGCGGCACAATTTCTTTTCTCTTCTTCTTTAAAAACAGGTGTCTGATATTCTAATGCCCGAAGTCCTAATTTCTTCTGCACTTTTTCTCCCATTTTTTGAAATTCTTCTCTTGAAAAAACATGACGAATCTCTCCCTTTTCCATCAAAAAAATACGATCTGCCACATCCCCTAGATAATACAAACGATGTTCTGCAATAATAATTGTCTTTCCCTGCTTTTTTAATATCTGAATATGCTTTTTCAATTCTTCGATTGCTTCTGTATCCAAATTAGAAGATGGTTCATCCAATAAATAAATTTCCGGATTCATGGCATACACAGATGCAAATGCAATTTTTTGTTTTTCTCCCCCAGATAACGTAAAAATATTCCTTTCTAATAAGGATTCTATCTGTAACGTTTCGGCAGTCTGCTTCACTCGTCTTGCCATCTTTTCTTCTGCCATTCCCATATTTTCTAAACCAAATGCAATTTCTCCATCCGTATCTGTATTAAAAAACTGTGTCTTGGGATTTTGAAAAACAGAACCTACTTTTTGGGCAATTTCATATAATTCCCACTGCCCTATGTCTTCCTGATTCACCAGTATCTGTCCCTCTAATTTTCCTGAAAAGAAGTCAGGAATCAAACCATTCAACAGTCTGGTAATGGTGGTTTTTCCACAACCACTTTCTCCTGTAAAAACAACACATTCTCCTGTTTGTATTTGAAAGTTCAAATCTTCTACTTTTCCTTCTCCAACTCCATTATAAGCAAAAGACACTTGTTTAAATTCAATCATATGATACCTCTTTCCAAAAGCACCCCACTTACAAAATACCCTAAAAACACCACTGATACCAAAATATCCTTCCACGAAAACTGTATCTTACTCAAACAGGTACGCGGATTAGGGTTTTCAATTCCCCTTGTCACTGATGCCATAGAAAGTTCATCTGCTGTATTCGCAGCCGCCATCATCAACGGAACATACAAACACTCCACGATTTCTACCGGATGAAGAAATGTATTTTTCAAAGATGGTGCTATATCCCGCATACGCATGGCATCTTTAATATACTGCCAATCTTCACGCACTACCGGAAGATAGCGCAACATCACTGCAAACGGAATCATAAACTGTTTTGGCATATGCATACGTCCAAATGCTGCCATAAATTCTCCTATTTTTGTAGTTGAAATCATAAATCCCGCTAAAAAGCCACATGGATATACTTTATTCACTAACCCCATAAAAGCCACAAAAATGCTCTGCCATATTCCAGTCATCTGATAAACGGAAAGTTGCGTTATCCCATAAATGATTCCATATATAACAACTCCTTTTGTGGCATACCAATATTTTCCTGCAATAAGGCAAAGAATCGCAATGAGACATACTAAAACCAGTTCATAGATAAGACTGGGGGCAAACATAGTACTTAAAACACAAAGCACCAATAACAACATTTTGGTTCTCGGATCAAAGCTTACCTTTTTCATGCTGTAATCCCTGCTTTTTCAAATTGCTTTTTCAATAATTTTTCACCAACAAACCCACTGAAAGCTGCAATCACGATTGTTCCCAATAAAATAACTGCTAACATCCAGTTCTCCGCTGCTGCATTCATACTATCAATATAATTCGTTGCCGTACCTCCCTTTATCATATAGTTGCACCATGCTTCACGATCTGCAAAGTAGCAAATATAACTTCCTGTTGCTCCTAAACTAACACATACATAGGCAACAATATTTAATGCCTTACTCTTATATTGTCTGCTTCCTGCAATAAAGTCACCTATAATACCACCTAAAATATATCCCAAATCCATTGCCCAGTGCATGCCTGTTGCAAAATAGATAATTCCAATTAGGATTCCACTAATGGCAATCGCTCCTCGCTTAGGCACTTTTGCAATCATAAGCATCAATACCGGACCGCCTAATAATGCAGAGCCCAAAGGCATATAAAAAGTAAGAACCGGATTGGGCGCAAAAAATATTCCTCCAACTAACATAGTTACAAATAATAGTGCTGTAAAAATTCCAATTGTTACTAAATCCTTTCCTGTTTTCTCTTGATTGTCTACTCATAATAGTCCTCCTCTTCTTTTTCCTTGAATTTTCAAGTAAATGTGCTATGATATTTGTTAGACTATACTAACTCCATCTGCCATGGATTAAAATAACAGACATTCCTATGGCTTGCAATCCATTTTAGTTAGATTTGTCTAATCCTGTTTACTTTTTGTCCAATTGAGGTATTACATATGAAAAATAAAATCGGAGACATTTATAATAAAATATTGATAGAACGAAAATTTTTTCCTATTGAAAATAATGGGATTTTCAACTCTTGTGGGCAAACTTACGCCCTTTCTCCTACACTTGGAAATGGTTTTTATTGGGTTTATTCAGAAGAAAATCTGTTTGACATTAAGATACATGATTTTTCTTTTTATGAGGATTACCTGCTCGACTGTCTTTTACCAGAAGGAATGAGCATTTCCTATTATCAATCGATTGCCGGTCATGAATTAAATCCTTATCGACGTTTAAATGCAAACAGTATCAAAACTTATATTGGTGGAAAATCACCATACAAAGCCGTTATGCATAAACGAATTCCTGTTAAATCTGTGGGAATTGAAATTCTACCGGACTACTATTGTCATTATCTCAAGGAAAAATATCCAGAAGAATACATCAATCTTTACCAGATTTTTTCTTCTGTGGATGAGATTTTTCACTTTCCTGAAATGCAATTATTGTTAAAACAAGTAGCTGATTATCGTGGAAATGGCATCAGTGACAGACTTTTCTACGAAGCAAAAGTAAATGAGGCCGTTTCCCTTGTGGTGGAATATTTTCGAAAACACAGTATGGAACAAACCAGTGTTTCTCTAAATGACCGAAAACAAATTGAAAATGTTACTGCCTATATAAACGATCATGCCACCTATCCTCTTACTCTGGAACAATTATCAAAAATTGCGTGTATGGGGAATACAAAACTAAAAAAAACTTTTAAACAAATAAATGGATGTACTATTACAGAGTATATCCAGCAAACCCGTATTGGACAAGCTGAATTTCTTTTGTCCAATACAGACTTAAGTATTGCACAGATTGCAAAGACAGTTGGTTATTCTAATGCCAGCCGCTTTGCAGAACTGTTTCAACGAAACATTGGCATCCTTCCAGGAGAATATCGAAAAATTTTACATTAATTTTTTCATATTAATTCCCACATATAGGAAAACAATTAGCTCTGCAACAGGAACGGCAAACCACAATGCACTCCCGCCAAAAATCCCAGGCAGAATGATAAGTAGGATACCACTTAAAATAACACCTCTTAGCAAAGACACAACCATGGCTAACATTGGATTATTGATTGCCTGAAAATAATAAGTTGAAAACACGTTAAACACCAAAAAGATAAATGCAAGAAAATATGTGCGCAAAATTGCCGGTGCTATCTTAATAATCTCCGGCGTTGTGGACATATAAAACCGAACCAACGGAATCGGTATTATCATTCCAATCAAGCAACAAGCAATTCCTATTACAAAGGCAGAAATTCCTGCATATTTTACCGTTTGCCTGATTCGTTCCGGTTTTCCTGCTCCATAGTTTACAGAAATAAGTGCCTGTGCCGACTCTCCTACTGCATATCCGAAAGTCTGAACTGTGGTAGATATATTAGAAATCACACCGTATACGGACAATGCAGTCGCACCAAGATACACCATTATCTGCTTATTAAATATCACCGCCAGCACTCCCATAGCAATATCTATGGCAAAATTACTACTTCCCATGGCTACAATTCTTTTTAATTTTGTTCCAAACCCCAGATTTTCCCTGGTAAATTTCAAAGTACATTGCTTTTTAAATAAATAAGATATTAAAACTGCAAAGGAGATACATTGTCCCAATGCAGTTGCAAGTCCTGCTCCGTAAATTCCCATATCCAAACCAAATACGAAAAATATATCTCCAAATATATTAAAAATGCCACCGGATATGGCTGCTATTGTGGTATACAATGGTGCCCCATCATTTCGAATAAAGGGAATCAAATATTGACCTATAAGAAATAGTGGAGAAAAAATTGCAATCCAAAATGCATACTTTGCAGATAATTCCAGAATCTCCCCACTGGCTCCGCACATATAAAGCAACGCTTTCTGACATACATTATAGAGCACGAATATCACTAATGATACCACTATGGAAATAATCAGTCCCACACTAAAATACTTGTCCCCTTCTTTTTTATCGCCTGCGCCGCGTTTCTGTGCCATAATGACAGACCCACCGATGCCAAATAAGAGTCCTAAAGCAAATATCAGTGTCCACAGTGGAAAAAAACATGCAACTGCCGCTGTTCCATTTGGTCCTTCATATTGCCCAATGCAAATAGTGTCTACAATGCTATAAATTGACATTATCATAGAACTTCCTATCGCCGCACCGAAATATTTAAAGTATAACGATTTTATATTTCCATTTAATAAATCCATTCTTCTCTTCCTTTCCTATTGTAGAATAAAGAGTCCGCTCGCCGGACTCTTACGCGCCCGAGCGGTGTCGCTTGCGACTAA